>DYPS01000034.1 GCA_020719775.1 Desulfosporosinus sp.
TATTAATTTAATATTATCTTTTTTGACTAATAAAATGTAGATAAATGAAATAAAATATATTGTTCGCTATTATTATGACTATTTTATGAAAAAAGGTATTGTTTAAATGGTTCAAAAAATATTTTTCTCTTATTGGATGACAATAGTTCTCCTTTCTCTCCTTGCTATTGGAGCTGGTGTTGCTACATTTATTGAAAATGATTTTGGAAGCTCTACAGCTAGAGTTCTTGTTTATAATCATTTTTGGTATGAACTCATATTAACATTAACTGTATTTAATTTAATGGGAATTATGACAAAAGTGAAGATGATAAAAAGTAAAGCAAAATTTATTTTTCATTCATCATTTGTTGTGATGCTTATTGGTGCTGCTATGACTAGATATTATGGTTATGAAGGGGTTATGCATATTAGAGAAGGAGAAACTACAAATCAAATGATTTCTCTTGAGCCCTATATACATGTTACAACCTATAAAGATGGAAAAGCTGAAACTACCTATTTCGAAAAAGATTTTTCAGCACTTGGAGGAAATGATTTTTCTTATCATATACCATTAAATGGAGTTGATTTAGAAATAAATTTTGTACATTATCAATTAGCTAAAAATGCTGAGAGTAAAATGGGGCTTGTAACTCTTGAAGCTAAATACAAAGAAGAATCACAACAAGTACGAGTTGTTGGGCAAAGAGGGATGAGAACGGGAGTTGTAAAAGATATTGTGTTTAAAGATGGAACAAAAATTTCTTTAGAATATGGTTCAAAACCACTTGAGCTCCCTTTTGCAATCAAATTAAATAATTTTGAGCTAGAAAGATATCCAGGAAGTATGGCACCATCATCATATTCTAGTAAAGTGGAAGTTGTAGATAAGGCAAATAATGAACAATATCCTTTTCATATCTATATGAATAATATTTTGTATCATAATGGATTTAAATTTTTTCAAAGTTCTTATGATCCAGATGAGCTAGGGACAGTACTTTCTGTAAATCATGATATTGGACACTGGCCAACTTATTTTGGATATTTTTTATTATTACTAGGACTTGTTATGAATCTCTTTGATAAAGAATCACGATTTATAAAGTTGACAAGATATATAGCAAAAGTAAATCAAACAGTAGTTATTTCTGCTATTGCTCTTGTTGCTTTATTTGGGACAACAAATATGCAAGCGACTGTAATGCAACCAAATAATTTAAGTAACACAGTAAATTATCTTGAAAAATATAAAGATGAAAGCAAAGTAATTGCAGAAGAATTTTCTCATCTTATAGTGCAAGCAGATATGGGTAGAATGAAACCAATAGATACTTTGTCTAAAGAGATATTAAATAAATTAACAAAACAAAGTGAATTCTTAGGAATGAATGGAAATCAAGTAGTTTTAGGAATGTTAACAAACCCAGATATTTGGAAAGATATCAAAATAATTAAAATTGATACTCCAAAATTAAAAGAATATCTTGGACTGCCAAGCGATAGAAAATATGTAGCATTTAGTGAAATTCTTGGAGAAGATGGATATAAGCTAGCAAAACTTTTAGAAGAAGTGAGCAAAATAGATCCAAACCAAAGGGGAACTTTTGAAAAAGATGCTATTAAAGTAGATGAAAGAGTTAATATTATATATATGATATTTATAAGTGATATGTTTAAAATTTATCCAAAAATACAAGATCCACAAAATCAATGGATGAGTCCAGGTACTGCAATTAAAACTTTGGTTGGGCAAGATAAGGAAGTTGTTTGGGATATTACTAGAACTTTTATATCTAATGTTAGCGATGGAGACTATATCAATGCATCAAAGAGTTTAAAGCTTATTGCTATGTATCAACAAAAATTTGGGAGTAATATTTATCCAAGTCAAACCAAAATAGATGCAGAATTAATGTTTAATAAGCTTGATATTTTTCCAAGACTTACTTTAGCTTACCTTATTTTAGGTGTTTTGATGTTTGTTATCGCTTTTGTTACTGTATTTAAACAAAATTTATCATCAACAAAGTTGAATAATATTCTTTTTGGATTATTGGCACTCTTGTTTTTGATTCAGACTATTGGAATGGGATTTAGATGGTATATTAGTGGACATGCTCCTTGGAGTGACACTTATGAATCACTTGTGTATATAGCATGGAGTATTATGTTTGCTGGGGTTGTTTTCTTTAGAAAATCACTTATGGCATTGAGTGCAACTGTTGTAATGACAGCTGTATTTATGTTTACAGCACATTTAAGTGGAATAGATCCACAGATCACAAATCTTGTACCAGTTCTAAAATCATATTGGCTTACTATCCATGTATCGATTATTACAGGTTCATATGGATTTCTGGCACTTGGTGGAATGCTTGGATTTATGGCATTGATATTATTTATTTTTAGAAATGAACATAAACCACATATTGATAAAACTATTAAGCATATTACGGCTATTAATGAAGCATCACTGATTATAGGCCTTTCAGCACTTATTGTTGGAAATTTTTTAGGTGGAGTTTGGGCAAATGAATCATGGGGAAGATATTGGGGATGGGATCCAAAAGAGACTTGGGCTTATGTAGCTATTATTGTGTATGCAATAGTTTTACATTTAAGACTTATTCCAAAACTTAATCGGCCATATATCTTTGCGGTTGCTTCAACCTTAGCTTTTAGTACAATCTTGATGACTTATTTTGGAGTAAATTTTTATTTAAGTGGAATGCATTCATATGCAACAGGTGATCCTGTACCAATTCCTACTTGGGTTTATGTTTTAACAGGTATGGTATTCACGGTTATTGCGCTTGCTTATAGAAAAAAAGAACTTTCTATTATTAAATTATAAGATAATTGTAGATGAGTGAATTTTTTACTAATTATGGGAGTTTGATAGTATTTCTTCATATCATCTCGGCAGTTGTTTGGGTTGGTGGAATGATTACTATTCGGTTTACAGTTCATTATTCAATCCAAGAGATTGAAGAACCAAAGATAAAATTAGGTCGAACTTTGGAGTTTTTACGAAGATTTTTCAATATAGTAATACCTTCTATCATCATACTTCTTGTAACAGCTGTAATGATGTCAATAGGACTAGGACTGAAAGAGTCACCACTTTACCCAATAGTCCATATCAAAGAGGCTATATGGAGTGTGATGACAGTTATCTTTGCATTGATCTATTTGAAGCGAAATAAAGCGCAAAGATTTTTTAATGACGGTGATTTTAAAAGCGCAAAAGAGGCATTAGTGCCACTTGCACTTTGGATGATACCAACTAATATAGCTTTAGGGCTTATTGCACTCTATTTGGGTGTAACTTTAAGAGGATTATAAAAATGTTTAGTGATTTTGAAAATAAAGATGCAAGAGAAAAATTGATAGTTGTTGGAAAAGTTGAAGGATGGTCATATTTGATACTTCTTTTTATAGCGATGCCTTTGAAATATATGTTTGATTTTCCAATTGCAACAAAAATTATTGGGATGATACATGGTGGACTTTTTATTTGGTTTTTAGTAGTTTTATATAATTTCCATATAGAATCTCAACGAGGGATAAAAGTGACAATCTTAGGGTTTATATCTTCACTTATCCCTTTTGGAACTTTCTTTTTTAACAAACAATTAAGTAATGAAAAATAATCTCTCTTAAGAGAGATTATTTTAGAGTTTGCTAGATACTCTTATTTGTGATTCTGGTTGAAATAATTCAATTGCTTTATTAACAAATGGTGAATTTAAAATATCTTCAATATTTATCTCTTGCTGAGAGAGTAGAGGAGTATTTATAGTTCCCATACTAGCCACACAACCGTTCATCTCGATATCTTCTATCATAGATCCTATTTCTAAATTCTCTTCATAAGTAGAATTATTAACATCTTTTTTTATAAGCCTATGATCGTTTATTTTAATCTCTTGAGTTCTTACGTCTTCAAAAGTTATTGATTTTTGGGGTAAATCCTTTTTGAGTTTTTCTATTTTATTAAAATGTATCTGTGTATCGAGTCCAAACACATCTTCAATAAATCCTCGAATGTAAGCAAAATTCTTCCTTAAAATAATTCTACATTCATCACTTGCACAACTATCGATTGTAAGATTTTGCCCATCATAGGAGTGAAGTAAAAAGCTATTTTTAAAACATTCTCCAAGTTCATAACTTCTATCATAAATCATATCGGTTACTTTTTGGTAGTTTTTTATTCTTTGTTCTTCTTCATATGAAACTTGATTTGAATGAGATGGTGATTTTTGTTCTTTTTCTTGAAGTTCTATTTCTGTTTGTAATTCCCGAGAAACATCCTTATCCTTAAAGGGAACTAATTGTATAGTTTGCGGATATTTTATTGTTTCGATGGGTTGTATATTTTGAATTTCTTCAATTATTTTATCAATAGTTTTAAGTTTAGTTGCTTCATTAAGTTTCATCAATGTTAAAATCAAAACAAATCCACCATCACTATTTTGTCCTAAGAGCTGTTTTGCATCACTCAAAATTCGGAAATATCTATCAAAAAGATAAATATCAAATCTAGGATCCCTAGCAAGCATTTTATGCTTAAGGTAAATAGATATCTCATCAATAACTTGTCCAGCTTCATATGATTCTAATTCATTTAATATATCGTGTGTATCGCCATGTTTTAAAATAGTGTCAAACATCTCATCCATAAAAGCAGGATCAATAAGTCCCATCATATCAGTAACAGCAACAGTTGTAACACTATTCTTTGAATAAATAATAGCTTGATCAAGAAGTGTCAGAGTATCTCTTAAACTCCCTTGCCCACTTCGTATTAAGATATTGAGTGCCTCGTTTTCATAAGTAATATTTTCCAGATTTAAAATATGGACTAAATGGTGAAAAACATCTTTTTCAGGGATTTTTTTAAACCTAAAATGTTGTGTACGACTAAGAATTGTTGCTGGAAGTTTTAGTGGATCTGTAGTCGCAAGAATAAATTTTACAAAGCTAGGTGGTTCCTCTAGAGTT
The DNA here is from genome assembly GCA_020719775.1 of Desulfosporosinus sp. Lineage (GTDB taxonomy): Bacteria > Campylobacterota > Campylobacteria > Campylobacterales > Arcobacteraceae > CAIJNA01. The sequence continues at coordinate 4,993 of DYPS01000034.1, forward strand.
TTTAAAAGAGCATTAAATGCTTGAGGTGTAAGCATATGAACTTCATCAATAATAAATACTTTGTATTTTGAGCTAGTAGGTCTATATTTTGTATGTTCAATTAAAATTTTGATATCTTCAATGCCCCTATTGCTTGCAGCATCCATCTCAATAATATCAAGATGTCTTCCCTCGTTTGCACTCTTGCATCCATCACAGATTTCGCAAGGTTTTGATGTTGGAGCATTTTGGCATACTAGTGCTTTCGCCATAATTCTAGCAGTACTTGTTTTTCCACTTCCTCTAAGTCCACTAAAAAGATATGCATGAGAAAGTCTATTTTTGTCTAAAGCTAGCGATAATGTTTCTGATATGCTATCTTGTCCTATTAAGTCTTCAAATCTTGATGGTCTATATTTTAGTGCTAATACTTGATTTGACATGATTCCTCTTTATTTTGTATAAATTGCTTGTAAATGTTCTACCCGTGAACCCATATTTAAAAGTAACATATCCACAAGTACAATACTCATCATAGCCTTTGCTACCACACTTCCTCTAGTGGCGACACAAGGATCATGCCGACCACTAAGTTTGTATTTAACTTCATTACCGTTAATATCAATTGTATTTTGTTCTATGAAAATGGATGGAGTTGGTTTAAAATAAACTTTTGTAAAAATATCATCACCATTACTAATTCCACCAAGGATTCCACCACTATGATTTGTCGTAAAACCATTTTTTGTGATTTGATCGTTATTTTGACTCCCTCGTATTTTTACACTTTCAAATCCATCTCCAATTTCAATTCCTTTAACTGCATTAATACTCATCATAGCATCAGCAATTAAGCTATCAAGTTTGTAATAAATTGGTTCACCCAAGCCAATAGGAACATTTGAAGCTTTGACAAGAGCAACTCCACCAACACTATCGTGAGCATTTTTTGCTTCAATTATTGCCTCATATTGTTCTTTTTCTTTATTTTTATCTAAGGCAAATATATCACTTTCGAGAGCATGCGAGAAATCGAAATTTTCCCCCTTGATTCCAGCGATTTCACATACACCAAATTCAACTTTAATACCAACTTGCTTAAGAATTAAATCAGCAACAGCACCCGCTGCAACTCTAGCACTAGTTTCTCTAGCACTACTTCTTCCACCACCTCGATAATCTCGTATCCCATATTTATGAAAATAGGTAAAATCAGCATGAGCAGGACGAAAAATATTTTTAACATTTTCATAATCACTACTTTTTTGATTTCCATTATAAAGAATCATTGCAATTGATGTTCCTGTACTTAATCCTTCAAAAACTCCACTTAAAATCTCAATAATATCAGCTTCTTTTCGTGCTGTTTGAGTTTTATTTTGCCCAGGTTTACGTAAATCCATTTGTGATTGAATATATTCTAAATCTATTTCTATTCCAGCTGGAACTCCATCAATAATACATCCAAGAGCAACTCCATGACTTTCGCCAAAAGTTGTGAATCTGAATTTTCTTCCAAAACTATTCATGATATTTCCTATTTGATATTTTCATTTTTCAATTGTTGTAGTACAATTTTTGCAGCTGCTTGTTGTGCTAATTTTTTACTTTTACCAGTTGCTGTTGTATAGTGTTTATCACCTATCCATAGTGAAAGTTCAAATATTTTAAGATGATCAGGTCCAACTGCACTTTCTAGTTTATAAATAGGAATTTCGCCAAATTTAGCTTGAGTAATCTCTTGAAGAGCTGTTTTATAATCACTAAACAGTTCTTCAAGATTTATATTTTCATAATTCTTATGTAATAAATCTAAAATAATTGGCTTGAGTATTAAAAGTCCTGCTTCAAGGTAAATAGCACCCATTATAGCTTCAAATGCATCTGAAAGGATTGATGCTTTTGCTCGTCCATTATTTCTCTCTTCAGCTTCTGATAGGTAGATGTAATCCCCTAGATGGATTGCATTAGCAAGTTTAGTAAATCCTTTTTCATTCACTAAACTTGCTCTTATTTTAGATAAATCCCCTTCATTTGAATCTGGAAACTTGTTGTATAAAAACTCACCGACAATTAAGTTTAAAACAGCATCTCCTAAAAATTCAAGTCGTTCATTATTGTATGCTTTTTTAAAGCTTTTATGAGTGAGAGCCTCGATTATCAGATTTTTATTTACAAACTGATAACCCAAACACTTTTCTAACTGTATATATTTTTTCATTTTTATCCTTTTTTGTTAGTTTAATCCATTTTTGATTTGATTTTGATTTATTTGAGCTTTTGAGCTTCATTTTTTGCTAAGATATCACATCTTTCATTTTCTTCATGTCCCGCATGCCCTTTGACCCAAATAGCATTTATCTGATGTTGTCGAGAAACTTTTAAATATTCTTGCCATAATTCTAGATTTTTAACTGGTGATTTTGATGCCGTTTTCCAATTATTTTTTTCCCAATTTACAAGCCATTCATTTATCCCTTGTACTACATATTTACTATCGCTTACGATCTCGATATTACAAGGTTCTTTTAAAGCTTTTAAACCTTCCACTACACCTGTAAGCTCCATTATATTATTTGTTGTATTTGGAGCTCCACCACTAAGTTCTTTGATTGCATTTTTATATCTTAGAATTGTCCCCCAGCCACCTGGTCCTGGATTTCCAAGACTGCTTCCATCACTGAAGAGATGAATTTTTTTCATAATAACCTTTACTAAGTTGAGATTTTACTTGGAGCGCTAAAATACTATGGCAGTGAGGACATCTATTATCATGAATTGGAGTTATTTTTTTACATTTTGAACAAATAAAATAAAAATTGAGATCTAGATCTACATTTAAAGTTGAATTTTTAGTAGATATTAAAACAGACAATTCAAACAGTTCACTTGCTGTATTGTCTTGTATATAACCTTTTGCACTATATAAGCTTTTTAAAAATTTATTTTGCTCAACAATTGTAAAATTTATAGTATTATAATCAATGTACCATAGTAGATCTATAATCTTGTTTAGGGTAAAGAGATGGATGTTTTGCCAAAAAAAATCTTTATTATATTTAAGTAAGAATTGTAAAAATAATCTTTCTATGAGATTGTTAGTATGAAATATAGTTAATAATTTATTTGTTTTTTCTTCTGGTGAAAGTGTTACGCTGTCAATAATAGCAAGTGTTCTTATGTATGTCTTATCCATTCGGATATCTTCTTCAAGCTCATCTAGGGATTCCATAATATCTTCAACTTTATCGTAATCTTTTAATTTTTCATATATAAAAAGAAGATAAAAAAGTGCTTGTTTATTTCGTGGAGAAAATTTAAGAATCTTCAGATAGACCTCTTTGCTTCTTTGTAAAAATCCACCTTTAAAATATGTTTTTCCAAGAAGCTCAAGAAGTTCCTCTTTTTTAACAAATTCTTTGACATGTAAAAGAAGTGCTTGATAAACAGATATTGCTTTATTGTATTCTCCTTTATGCAAAAAAGAAGAAGCAAGAAGAATAATAGAATCAAAAGGAAGATTGTAAGTTGTGTATAGTGATATATAATCATCTTCTTTAAGATCACCTAATTCAAATTTTCTAATAAAATTTCTATATTCTTTTCGCGATTTTCTTTCAATATAAATATTGTAAGCATAAGTAAGAAATGAACTAATGAATATAACTAGAAATATAGTAAAAATGCCAAACAATGGATTACGATACTCTATAATTAAACTATTCAAAATGAAGTCCTTAAATTTAAAAAAGTGATTATAACTAAGTTATACTTATTAGTTATAATATGATACAATCGATTTCATGATCACAAAGAATTCAATAGAAAATCTTAAAAATACTATAGATATTATCGATATATTATCCAATTATTTACAACTTAAAAAAAGTGGTGCAAATTTTAAAGCTTGTTGCCCATTTCATGGAGAAAAAACACCCTCTTTTGTGATAAGCCCTGCAAAACAAATATATCATTGTTTTGGATGTGGAGTTGGTGGAGATGCTATTAAATTTGTGATGGAATTTGAAAAATTAAGCTATCCAGAGGCTATTGAAAAAGTAGCACAGCTGTCAAATTTTTCTCTTGAATATGACGATAACTATAAAAAGCAAGATTATAGTGTTATTGAAAAATTAAACGAGTATTACCAAAAACTCCTTTTACAAAATGAAACTGTCAATAATTACCTTAAAGAAAGGGGGATATCCTCTTTTTCAATAGAGAAGTTTGAGTTAGGATTTGCTCCCAGTTCAAATGAAACGATTGGGTATTTAAAAAATAATTTTTTAAATTTAGCTGATGGGAAAGATTTTGGGCTTATTGATTATGGACAAAATGGGGTATATGCTCGGTTTATCGATAGGATAACTTTTCCTATTTATAGTGCAAATGGTCAACTTGTAGGATTTGGTGGTCGAACAATTAGTGGGCATAGTGCAAAATATATCAACTCTCCACAAACAAAATATTTCAATAAAAGTAAATTACTTTATGGGTACAACATCGCAAAAGAGCATATTTTCAAAGAGCACACAATTATAGTTACTGAAGGATATTTGGATGTTATAATGCTCCATCAAGCTGGATTTAAAACAGCAGTGGCGACACTAGGAACTGCTTTGACAAGCGAACACTTACCACTTTTAAAACGAAGTGAATCAAAAGTTATTGTAGCTTATGATGGAGATAGTGCAGGGCAAAATGCAGCTTTTAAAGCGAGTAATCTCTTAAGCCACAATAGTTTTGATGGTGGAGTTGTGATATTTGGGGATAATTTTGACCCAGCTGATATGGTGAAAAATCGGCACATTGAACAACTTAACGAGATGTTTTTACATCCAAAACCTTTTGTGGAGTATTGCATCGATTTTATAGCACATAATTATGATTTATACAATCCAAATGAGAAACAAAAAGCACTAAATGAGATAAATGAATATTTTAAAAATCTCTCTCCAATTATGCAACAGTCGTATAAATCATATGTTTCTAGTAAGTTAAATATCAATTCAAATTTAGTTAATCTTACCAAAGAAAAACGCTTCAACACACAAAGAGTTAATTTAACACAAGTAGATATCGCAGAATTAAGTATCATTAAAACTTTACTTGAAACAGAGAATTTACTTGGTGTCGTTTTGAATGTTATAAATGAAGAGATGTTTCAAACACATAGAGATGAGTTTAGTGTTTTTTTACATGATAAAAATGACTCAACACTAAGAGGGATATTGCTTCAAGAAGAGGTAAAGGTTTATACTACTTTTGAGTTGAAAAATCAGCTTATGTTGCTTTTGGTACCTTATTACAACAAAAAATTACAAAATATTACAAATGATAAAGAGATAGATTTTAAAGAAAAAACGAGAAAAATTAGAATTTTAAAAGATAATATTGAAGCTATTAAAAAAGGTGAGATGGATAGTATCCAAAAAATTTAGAACCATAATTGCCCTTTAATTCTCTTTTGAGTAAAATACGAAAAAATCAAAAGAGGAAAAAATGGAATTTTTAAATACTAATAAAGCACCTGCAGCAATCGGACCATACTCTCAAGCAGTAAAAGTTGGAGATTTAATCTATACTTCTGGACAAATAGCACTCACTCCATCAGGAGAGATGATAGAAAATGATATCAAAAAACAAACTAGACAAATCTTCGCAAACATCAGAGCTATCTTGGAGAATAGTAATAGTTCTATAGGGGAAGTTATAAAGATAAATATATTTTTAACAGATATGAATGATTTTGGAATTGTAAATATTATTATGACTGAAGAATTTGGTGATCACAAACCTGTAAGAAGTACTATTGCTGTGAAATCTTTACCAAGAAATGCAATGCTTGAGATGGATGTAATTGCTGTTGTGCGAGATTAGCAGTTAAACTATTATAAGTAAAAAGGTGAGGCTTTGACCTACCTTTTTTTATTTAGACAAATCTATATTTACTCCAGCATCGGTGAGTTCTTTTTGTCTCACTGCAAGATAGTCTAAATAAGTATTAAAATATTTGTATTCTTTCTGGCTTACATATCGCAATAACTCTTTAAAATGAAAACTATAAAGTAAAGCATCTACGGTTGATATTATTTTTTTATCATTATAAAGGAGAATACCTGGACGATAGTCAAGATTGATTGATTTTGTGAATGCTTTCGGTGTTGTTTTTACACCATCGACTCCAATAAATTCTTCGTTTGAGTTTGCATCAAAACGAACTACGGTAAATTTATTTAGTTCTTTTTGAACATCTTTATTTTTTAATAGTATTTGATTGAATTCTTTAGAGGATTTGGATTCTTCCTCTTCAAAAATAATCGCTAGCGGAGAACTTATTTTTGATAAATCTTCCATTTTTTTAGTTGTTTTATTTGTCGTCTTAAATTTTAAAGATTTGTTTTTGACAATTTCTAAATACTCGGAAAGGGTTTTTGTCTTATAATGTTTCCCATCTATATATTCTAAAATAGTTTTAAAACTTTCAGGTGTTCTATAACCATTGAGCTTAAGTACGACATTTTTATCTTTATCTAAAAAGAGAATTGTAGGACTATACTGGATACGAAGATTTATCGCGAACTCTTTTTCACTTATAGATTTCCCTTGCCATATTAATTCTCGACTTCCTTGTACATTTAAATTTACAACATCAAATTTATCTTTAGCAAAATCACTGGTTTGATTTTTTGTTATAAAACTTTCTTTTAACATTTTTGTACAATACGGACAGCCATTTAAATCAACAAATAACATAAGATGTTTGTTTTTAGAATTTGCTTCATTGACATCTTCTGAAATATCCAAAAAACTTTCTTTAAACCATTTTGGTGTTTCATGCTCACTACTTCCAGATACTTTGCCTGCTCCACAAGCCATTGATGATACAAATATAATCATTAGAAAAATTTTCAATATTTTTTTCATTTACGCTCCTTTTTATAATAAAATATATTGAATCTTAATGAAACAAGTTGAATGTATTATAATATTTTGTTATTAAATTAAGAAAGTTCAAAATATTATAGATACATTAAACAAACTTTAAACTTAAAAAAGATAAAATTCGCTCCATAAATTTCAAAGGGTATATCAATGTATGCAATTATTAAAACAGGTGGAAAACAGTATAAGGTATCACAAGGTGATATTCTAAATGTTGACAAATTAAGCCTAAATCCAAAAGAAACTGTAAATTTTACAGATGTTATAGCTATTAACGATGGAAGTATTTTAAAAGTAGGTGCAGATATTGCAAATGCTATCGTTATGGCTGAGGTTGTTGTTGAAGGTAGAGACAGAAAAGTTGTTATCTACAAAAAAAGAAGAAGAAAAGATAGTAAACTTAAGAGAGGTTTCAGAAGAAGCTTCACTCAAGTAAGAATTACTAACATAGCTGCTTAAGGAGATAGGATATGGCTCACAAGAAAGGTCAGGGAAGTACTCAGAATAATAGAGACTCAGCAGGGAGAAGATTAGGTGTTAAAAAATTTGGTGGTCAAGTTGTAAGAGCTGGAAACATCATTATTAGACAAAGAGGAACAAAAGTTCATGTAGGAACTAATGTTGGAATTGGAAAAGATCATACAATTTATGCACTTATTGATGGTGTTGTTAAGTTTGAAATTAAAGATAAAAAGAGAAAAAAAGTTTCTGTTTATGCTGCATAAATGAAAGCTTGAAATGCTAATAGAAGGGTACTATAGCTTTGCTGTGGTGCCCTTTTTTTTTGTGGTGAAAATTAAAGGTAAAAAATGTTTATAGATAAAGTCTTAATATCAATAGGTTCTGGAAAAGGTGGACGAGGATGTTCTTCATTTAGATCAGAAAAAGGTGTTGTAAATGGTGGACCAGATGGTGGAGATGGTGGAAAAGGTGGTAATGTTTATTTTGAAGTAGATAATAATACTGATACACTCTCGTGGTATAAAGGGCGACATGCAGTTAAAGCGATGAATGGACAACCTGGAATGGGAAGTAGAATGACAGGGAAAACAGGAGAACATCTAATTTTAAAAGTACCGCCAGGAACTCAAGTATTTGATGATGAAACAGGAGAATTGTTATTGGACTTGCTTGAAGAGGGTGAAAATTCAATTCTTCTAGAAGGTGGAAAAGGGGGAATGGGAAATTTTCACTTTAGAAATTCGAGAAACCAAGCGCCAACATATTGTCAACCAGGACTTCCTGGAGTTCAAAAATCTATTAGAATGGAGCTTAAGTTGATTGCTGATGTTGGACTTGTTGGATATCCAAATGTTGGAAAATCTACACTTATTTCTGTATGTTCAAATGCAACACCGCAAATTGCAAACTATGAATTTACAACGCTTACACCAAAACTTGGGGTTGTAGAAGTTGGTGAATATAACTCTTTTGTTATGGCTGATATTCCTGGAATTATTGATGGTGCGAGTGATGGAAGAGGGCTTGGATTAGAATTTTTAAGACATATTGAAAGAACCGATACTTTACTTTATATGATAGATATGGCAAATTATAGAGATATGGTAAGTCAGTATAATGTATTAAAAGAAGAGATCAATAAATTTTCATCTGAGCTTGGAAGTAGAAAGTTTGCAATCGCTCTTACAAAAATAGATGCTATTGATCCAGATGAATTAAATGAAAAAATAAAAGAGTTTATGGATGGAATTTCTTTTGAAGCAACTTCAAATAATAATTATGGATTCAACAAAGAGAACTCATTTTATCTTCAAGATTTAACTTATGGAAATTTCAATAAAGATTTACCATATTTTATTTTACCTATATCTTCAGCGACTCATAAAAATATTGAGAGTTTGAAATTTGCATTGTATGATCTATTAAAGATGAATAAATAAGATTTGATACCGATATGAAAAAGACGATTGTATTAAAAGTTGGAAGTGCTGTTTTAACAAATAGTAATGGTTTGGCATTGGATAGGTTAAAAAGTCTTGTTGATTTTATTGCTCAACTCAAACAAAATTATCATGTGATACTTGTAAGTTCTGGTGCAGTTGCATCCGGATATACATTATTACAATTAGATAAGAAAGTGGTCGCAAAAAAACAGGCACTAGCTTCAATTGGTCAGCCACTTTTGATGGAAACATACAGAAAACATTTTGAATTTCATAATATTATTTGTTCTCAAGTTTTACTAGAAGCAACTCTTTTTAAAGATACTATAAGATTAAATTATGCAAAAGATACAATAAATGAGTTGTTGTCTAATAATGTTGTTCCTATTATTAATGAAAATGATGTAATAGCAATTGAAGAATTAGTTTTTGGAGATAACGACCAACTCTCTGCTCATGTTACACTTCATTTTGGTTCAGATTTATTAGTTATTTTAACAGATATTGATGGATATTATGATGATAATCCTCATGTTAAACCAAATGCCAAATTACAAAAATATGTACAAAATGTTTCCGAAGATGCTTTGAATGCTCTTCATACAGCAAATAGTGAATTTGCAACTGGTGGCATTGTAACAAAATTAAAAGCAGCAGATTTTTTAATAAAAAATAATAAACAAATGTTTTTGGCAAGTGGATTTAATTTGAGCGATGTTAAATCTTTCTTACTTGAAAATATTCATAATAAAGGAACATTATTTGGAAGAAATGATCTCTAAAAAAATTCTTTATATGGGAACACCTGAATATGCAACTATTATTTTAGATAGTTTGATTAAACATAACTATGAAATTGTTGGATTATTTACACAACCAGATAAAAAAGTTGGAAGAGAACAACTAATAACTCCTCCACATATTAAACAGTATTGTATTAATCATAATTATCATTTTCCAATTTATCAACCTGATGCTTTAAAGGGCAGCTGTGTTGTTGATGTGATAAAAAGTTTGAATCCTGATTTTATTATTGTTGCAGCATACGGCCAAATTTTGCCTAAAAATATTTTAGAAATTGCTCCTTGTATCAATCTTCATGCCTCTTTATTGCCTAAATATAGAGGTGCTAGTCCCATACAAAAATCAATTTTAAATAATGATGGCTTTACAGGGGTTACTGCTATGATGATGGAAGAGGGGCTTGATAGTGGAGATATTCTAGGGTTTAAATATTTTGAATTAAAAAGAGATACAGATGTAGAAGAGCTTTTTAATATACTTTCTACTGCAGCCGCAAATCTCATAATAGAAGTTTTAGAGCGATTTGATTATCTATTGCCATTAAAGCAAAATGATACTCAAGTAAGTTTTTGTGGGAAAATAACAAAAAATGATGGCTTGATTAGTTTTTACAATAGTGAAATATTTTATTCTAGATATAAAGCCTATAAAATATGGCCAGGGATATTTTTAGAATCTGGATTAAAAATCAAAAATGTAAATTTTGAAGAAAATAGATCATCCAATAGAGAAGGTGAAATTTTAGAAATAAGAAAAGATTCTATCGTCTTGGGTTGCACAAAAGGAAGTTTAGTGCTTTTTGAAGTACAAGCACCATCAAAGAAAGTAATGAATATTATTGATTATATCAGAGGAAGCAGATTGTTACTGGGTGATATTTTATTTTAGTAAAATGGAAATTATTTACTTAGAAAAGGTTGACTCAACTCATTTATATTTAAAAGAATGGTTAAAAACTAACACATTCAAACATCCTATTGCTTTTGTAACAAGAGAGCAAACACATGGAATTGGAAGTAGAGAAAATAGTTGGGATGGAACTAAAGGAGATTTGTTTTTTTCTTTTGCAATTTTTAAAAGTAATTTACCTAATGATGTAAGAATTGAATCCGCATCAATATACTTTAGTTTGTTATTTAAAGATGTTTTAGAGGAATTTGGATCCAAAATATGGCTCAAGTGGCCAAATGATTTTTATTTAGAAGATAAAAAAATTGGTGGAGTTATAACTGGGTTAAATAATAATATTTTTATGTGTGGCATAGGATTAAATCTAGTAAAAACTTCCGATAAATACGGTGTTTTAGACATAGAAATTGAACCCATGATAGTATTGAAAAAATTTTTCTTACTTATAGAATCAAATATTACTTGGAAGTATATTTTTAGTAAACTTGAGATAGAATTCAATAAAAGTAAAGTATATCAAACAACAATCAATAAAGATAAAATTTCGTTGCGGGATGCGATATTACTAGAGGATGGCTCTATTATGATTAAAAATAAAAAGGTGTATAGTTTACGATGACAGAGATTATAGCAATAGCAAACCAAAAAGGTGGAGTTGGAAAAACAACTACGGCTGTAAATTTAAGTGCGGCATTGGCTTTAAAAGGAAAGAAAGTACTTCTAATTGATGCAGATCCTCAGGCTAATGCCACAACATCTTTAGGATTCAGAAGAGACACATATGAATATAATATTTATCATGTAATGTTAGGAACAAAAACTCTAGAAGATGTTATGTTAAGTACAGAAATTGAAACATTAAAGCTTATTCCATCTAATATTGGCTTGGTAGGAATCGAAAAAGAATTTTATAAAAATAATAAAGATAGAGAGTTAGTGCTTAAAAGAAGTATTGATTTGATAAAAGATAATTATGATTATATTTTAATTGATTCACCCCCAGCACTTGGACCTATTACTATCAATACATTAAGTGCTGCAAATTCAGTAATTATACCTATTCAATGTGAATTTTTTGCACTTGAAGGATTGGCACAGTTATTAAATACTATTAAATTGGTAAAACAAACAATTAATAGACAACTTGAAATAAAAGGTTTTCTCCCAACAATGTATAGTGCTCAAAATAATTTAGCGAAACAAGTTTTTGCAGATTTGGCTAAGCATTTTGAAAGTAAATTATTCAAATTAACAGATGATTCATATGTTGTTATACCAAGAAATGTAAAGTTAGCAGAAAGTCCAAGTTTTGGAAAACCAATAATGTTGTATGATCCAGGTGCACTAGGAACGAAGGCATACGAAAATCTAGCAAAATCAATTTTAGGATAAATTATGGCTTTAGGTAGAGGACTAAGTGAAATACTGGGAGAAGTTGAAGCAGCTTACAAAAATAATATTGATACTAAAAATTCTGTAAAAAAATTAGATATAAATAAAATTGAACCAAATCCTTATCAACCAAGAAAAATATTTGATGAGGAGAAGTTGGAAGAACTTTCAAAATCTATCGTAGCACATGGATTACTGCAACCAATTGTAGTCATAAAAAGTTTAGATAAATATATTTTAATAGCAGGTGAGCGAAGATTTAGAGCATCTAAATTAGCTAATTTGGAAACAATTAATGCAATAGTTTCAGATATAGATGAAAAAAAGTTGCGAGAATATGCTCTTATCGAAAATATACAACGAGATGATTTAAATATTTTGGAGATTGCATATTCATATGCTGGCCTTATAGATGAATATAATATGACTCATGAAGAACTTTCAAATATGGTTTTTAAAAGCAGAAGTTCTATTACTAACACACTAAGGCTTTTAACTTTAAGTACATATATTCAACAACTAATATCTGAAAATAAAATTAGTCAGGGACATGCTAAGTTATTGATTGGTCTTAAAGAAGATGAACAACAACAAATAGCTGATTCAATAATTGGACAAAGGTTAAATGTCAGAGAAGCTGAATTTCTAGTTAAAAATTTGAAAGAAAAAAATAATCCAAAAAAACAAAAAGAACCAAGTGGGAAATCGCAATGTAGTTTTAATTTTACCCAACTTGATGGAATTATCCAAAGTTTAAAAAAAGAGGATATTAATATGAAGATTGATAAAAATAGTATAAAGATTATTATAAATTCACAAGAAGATGTTGAAAAAATATTAAAATATTTTCAAAAGAATCCTTAAAATTAATAAAAATTATAAGTAAAATTTGATACAATCTCATAGGTTTGTTCAATTTGTGTAACAAGTTGAATTTCTAAACTGTAAAAAAATGTTATGGAGAGATAAATGTTAGACATAAGTCCAATGTTGTTAATTAGCTCAGCAATAATATTTTTAGTTGTCCTTGCACAACTAAGCAGAAGCCTTTATCAGCCATTATCAAAGCATATGGAAGACAGAGAAGAGTCTATAAAAAGAGACTTGGAATCTGCTAAAAGTAATACTGAAGATATAGATGGATTGATAATGGAAGCTAAAAATATTATAGCACAAGCTAAACAAGAAGCTTCTTCTATTCGTGAAAATGCTTATTCTGAAGCAAAAGCTCTTGGTGAATCTAAGATGGTAGATTTTAGAGGTGAATTAGATTCAAAATACAATTCTTTTTTAAATGATTTACATTCTCAAAAAGAATTAGTTAAAAATTCTTTAATTGATAATATGCCTCAATTTAAAGAAGCATTATCAGCTAAAATTAGTTTGGTATAGGCGGTGAATATGAAAAAGAAATGGTTGTTTGTAATTGCTGTTTTCTTACCAGTGATTTTATTTGCTAGTGAGGGAACGGAAACAGATATTGTTCCAAGAACGGTGAATTTTTTAATTTTTATTGCGATTATTTACTATTTATTGGCTGATAAACTTCAAGCTTATTTTGATAGCAGAACACAATCTATTGAATCACAATTGAATGAAGTTCAAAAAAAATTAGAAGAATCAAGAAAAAAAATAGAATCAGCAAAAGCTGAATTTGAGCATGCTAAAGATATTGCGGATGAATTAATTCAAGATTCTATCCTGGATATTAATTCAATTAAGAATAAAGTGGCACAATCATATGAGAGTGAAATGACAACTTTATTAAAAAATTATAATGATAAAATTGAATTAGAAACTCGAAAAGCAAGAAAAGATATTGTAACTGAGATTCTTGATGAATTATTGAATGATAATAACATAACTATTACAAAAGATAATTTACAAAGTATTATCTTAAAGAAGGTTGCATAAATGAGTAATTTAATAGCAAAAAGATATGTTAAAGCATTGGTTAAAAATAGAGATTTAAATCATTTATTTCTGATAAATGATCAATTGAAATTTATTGCTAGTGCATATTCTGATGAAAAATTTCTTAATATAATTCATTCGATAGATGTGTCAATTTACAATAAAGTTGATTTATTGTTATCATTTGTTGGGGATAAAGATTATTTAGTTAATAATTTAATTATACTTCTTGGTAAAAATAGAAGATTAAATATGATCCCAGCTATATCAAAAGAATTAGACAAAGAATATTCTATTTTAGTAAATAAATATAGTGGAATTGTTTATTCAAATACAGAATTATCAAATGACTATATGACTGAAATGGAAAATAAATTTTCAAGTAAGTTTGGCGTAAATCTTACTTTAACAAATAAAGTATGTGATTATGACGGAATTAAGGTTGAGATAGATGATTTAGGTGTTGAGATTGGTTTTGAAAAAAATAAATTCAAATCTCAAATGATTGAGCATATTTTAAGAGCAGTTTAGAAAAAAAAGGAGAAAGCGAATGAGTACTAAAATTCAAGCAGATGAGATTAGTTCAATTATCAGAGAAAGAATTGATAATTTTGAATTAAATGTTGATATAAATGAAACTGGAAAAATCATATCTTTTGCAGATGGTATTGCAAAAGTGTATGGAATTAAAAATGTAATGGCCGGAGAAATAGTTGAATTTGAAAATGGTGCTAAAGGGATTGCTTCTAACTTGGAAGAAACTTCTGTAGGTATCGTTATTTTAGGTTCAAGTGCTGGACTTAGAGAAGGATCTTCATGCAAGAGACTTGGTGTTTTATTGGAAGTTCCAGTTGGACCGAATATTTTAGGAAGAGTTGTTAATGCATTAGGTGAGCCTATTGATGGAAAAGGACCAATCGAATCAAATGAAAAAAGATTTGTTGAGGAAAAAGCTCCAGGAATTATGGCTAGAAAATCAGTTCATGAACCACTAGTAACAGGTATTAAAGCAATTGATGCGCTTGTTCCAATTGGAAGAGGTCAAAGAGAGTTGATCATTGGTGATAGACAAACTGGAAAAACAACTGTTGCTTTAGATGCGATTATTAACCAAAAAGGTCAAAATGTTAAATGTATCTATGTTGCAATCGGTCAAAAAGCTTCAAGTGTTGCTAACGTAGTTAGTACATTAGAAGAAGCTGGTGCAATGGAATATACAACAATTGTTAATGCTGGTGCTTCTGAAGCGTCTGCACTTCAATTCCTTGCACCATATGCAGGTGTAACAATGGGTGAATATTTCAGAGATAATGGTCAACATTGTTTGATTATTTATGATGATCTATCTAAACATGCCGTTGCATATAGAGAGATGTCATTATTATTACGAAGACCTCCAGGTAGAGAAGCTTATCCAGGAGATGTATTTTATCTACACTCGAGACTATTAGAAAGAGCTGCTAAATTAAGTGATGAGAATGGTGCTGGTTCAATGACTGCATTACCAATAATTGAAACACAAGCTGGAGATGTTGCGGCATATATTCCAACAAATGTTATTTCTATTACTGATGGACAAATTTTCCTTGAAACAGATTTATTCAATTCTGGAATTAGACCTGCTATTAATGTTGGTTTATCTGTATCTAGGGTTGGTGGTGCTGCTCAAATTAAAGCTACTAAACAAGTTGCAGGAACATTAAAACTTGACCTTGCTCAATTTAGAGAACTTGCTGCATTTGCACAATTTGCTTCTGATCTTGATGCTTCTACTAGAGCTCAACTTGAAAGAGGACAAAGAATGGTAGAAATTCTTAAACAAGGTGTTAATAAACCACTTGTTATAGAAAAACAAGTTACTATTATATTTGCAGGTGTTAATGGTCATTTGGATGATATTGATCCTAAAGATATTGTAAGATTTGAAAATGAATTCCATCCATTTATTGAGCAAAAACATTCAAGTATTTTAACTGGACTACAAGCTAAAAAATCAATAGATAATGAAATTAAAGAGCAATTAGAAATTGCTATTAAAGAATTTAAAACTATTTTTAGTGCAAAATAAGGATAATAGCCATGGCTAACTTAAAAGATATTTCGAGACAAATTAAGAGTGTTAAGAATACTCAGAAGACTACAAAAGCTATGCAACTTGTATCTTCTGCAAAATTAAGAAGAACTCAACAGTTAGCACAACAAGCAAAAAGTTATGCTGGCAAAATTAATGAGGTTTTGACTGAAATTGCATCAAATTTGAATAAAATGAAAGATGATAACCTTGATTTGGGTAGATCTTTTAAACTTGATAGTGAAGTTAAAGCAGTAGATATTGTTTTTGTTACTGCAGATAAAGGACTTTGTGGCGGATTTAATATGGCTACAATTAGAGAAGTTAGAGATTTAATCAAAGATTATTCTGCTAAAGGCACTAAGATAAATTTAAGAGCCATTGGTAGAAAAGGGATAGATTATTTCAGCTTTCAAAATGTAGAATTAATGCAAAAAGAAATTGGACTTTCTTCTGCTCCAACATATGAAAAAGCAAGTGATTTTGCTAAGCATGTATTAAAAAATTTTATAGATGGTGAAACTGATAAGGTTGTACTTGTTTATAATGGATTTAAAAACATGCTAACTCAAGAATTAAGAGTTAAAACATTATTGCCTATAGATGTACACTATAATGAAGTCAAAGTTAGTGATTCTATGATGGAAATCGAACCTGAGGGTGATGAGCAAGATGTTTTAGATGAATTGGTTAATAAATATATTGAATTTAATATGTTTTATTCGTTAATTGATTCATTATCTGCTGAACATAGTGCAAGAATGCAAGCTATGGACAGTGCTACAAAAAATGCGAAACAAAAAGTAAATGATTTAACGGTGCAATTTAATAAAGCAAGACAAGCAGCAATAACAACTGAATTGATAGAAATCATTTCCGGTGTTGAAGCGCTTAAATAAGAAATTAGAAAGGAAAGGTACAAATGGAAGGTAAAATTATTCAAATCATGGGACCAGTTGTTGATGTTGAATTTGATGGCTATTTGCCAGCAATCAATGATGCGATTGAAGTTTCAGGAACTAAAGAGAGATTAGTATTAGAAGTAGCTGCACATATTGGTGATGGTAGAGTTAGAACTATCGCAATGGACATGACAGAAGGTTTAGTTAGAGGTCAGCTTTGTAAAGCAACAGGAGAGCCAATAAAAGTTCCTGTTGGAGAAGAAGTTCTTGGAAGAATCTTTAATGTTATTGGCGATCCAATTGACGAAGGCACTGCAGTTTCTGATACTGTTGAAAGATGGTCAATTCATAGAGATGCACCAGCTTTTGAAGAACAAGCAACTTCTACAGAAATGTTTGAAACTGGTATTAAAGTAGTTGACCTTTTAGCTCCTTATGCTAAGGGTGGAAAGATTGGACTATTCGGTGGTGCTGGTGTTGGTAAGACAGTTATTATTATGGAACTTATTCATAATGTTGCATTTAAACATGATGGTTATTCTGTATTTGCTGGTGTTGGTGAAAGAACAAGAGAGGGAAATGACCTTTACCACGAGATGAAAGAGTCAAACGTTCTTGATAAAGTTGCACTGTGCTATGGACAAATGAGTGAGCCACCAGGAGCAAGAAATAGAATTGCTTTAACAGGTCTTACTATGGCTGAGTATTTTAGAGATATAAGAGGTCTTGATGTGTTAATGTTTATTGACAATATTTTTAGATTTGCACAATCAGGTTCTGAAATGTCTGCTCTTCTTGGAAGAATTCCATCTGCAGTTGGTTACCAACCAACACTTGCTAGAGAAATGGGTGCATTACAAGAAAGAATTACAACAACTAAAAAAGGTTCTATTACTTCAGTTCAAGCTGTTTATGTACCTGCGGATGACTTAACAGATCCAGCTCCAGCTTCAGTATTTGCTCACCTTGATGCAACTACAGTTCTTAATAGAAAAATTGCTGAAAAAGGTATTTATCCTGCAGTTGATCCACTAGATTCAACTTCAAGAATTTTAAGTGCTGATGTACTTGGAATTGAACATTACGAAGTAGCTAGAGGTGTTCAGTCACTTTTACAAAAATACAAAGACTTACAAGATATTATCGCAATTCTTGGTATGGATGAATTAAGTGAAGCTGATAAATTAGTTGTTGAAAGAGCTAGAAAAGTTGAAAAATTCTTATCACAACCATTCTTTGTTGCTGAAGTATTTACAGGAAGCCCAGGTAAATATGTTGACTTAGCAGACACTATTGCTGGATTCAAAGGTATCTTAAATGGTACTTACGACCATATGTCTGAAAATTCATTTTACATGGTTGGTGGAATAGACGAAGCTATTGCAAAATCACAGGCTTCTAAATAATCTAAAAGGTAAAAAATGGATAATACAATAAAATTATCAATTGTAACGCCAACAGGTGAAATTACATCAGGACCAGTTAAATCTGTAGTCCTGCCTGGTAAGGATGGTGAGTTTGGTGTTTTGCCTCAACACTCATTATTGGTTTCACCATTAACAGTAGGTGTTATTGAGATTACTAATGTTGACAATACAATTGATGCAATAGCTATCAATTGGGGTTATGCAAAAGTTAGTGAATACAGTGTTGATGTTTTGGTTGATAGTGCAGTGTCTTTAAATGCTAAAGACACATCTGGATTAGCTAATAAGATTCAAGAAGCACAAAGTTTAGTAAATTCTGTTAAAGATTCATCTGTTTCTATGGCTACAGTTGAAGCTAAAATAGCATCTTATAAATAGATAAATTAGAATGTTAGATATACTAATAAATTATTTACAGAATAGTTCTATCATAACACTTTCTGTTCTGATTTTCTTATCAGTATATCTCATTTTGACTATTTTAATTTTTATATATAAATTGTTAGAATTATCAACTTCAATAAATAATGAACGATATACCCTAGATGTATTATCAAAAAGAGAATTTAAGCTTAATCCTTTATCATCCATTGGAAGTTTCATAGGAGAGGAAAGAAGAATAAATAGAGAATCTCTTGAAGTTTTTGAAATTTCAATAATTAGAGAAGCAAGCTCTGGATTATCTTGGCAATCTATAATAGCTTCAACTGCTCCTTTTATAGGATTATTCGGAACAGTTGTAGGTATTTTAGAGTCATTTGCTAGTTTTAAAAATATTTCTAAAGTAAGTTTTTCAGCAATAGCTCCTGTAATAAGTGAAGCTTTAGTAGCAACTGCTGCTGGAATATTTGTTGCCATATTAGCTTATACATTTCACCAAATTCTTGTTAGAAAGATCTACATTTTAAATACATATATAAAATCTCAGATAAATATCATACTTTCTAGGAATTAAAATTGTATGATTTTAATCAAAGACCAGAGCTAAACATTACGCCTTTGGTTGATGTGATGCTTGTTTTATTAGCAATTTTGATGATTACTGCTCCCACAATGGAATATGAAGAGCAATTGATTTTGCCTCAAGGTAGTATACAAAAAGAGGTTTCTGATATTGAAAAATTAGATATTTCTATTCGAAAAGATAAAGTTATCTCAATAAATAAAAAAGAGTATCCATTTAATAATTTTTCAAATGAATTTAAAATATTTTCAAAAACTTTACAAAAAGAGACACCAATTCATATTAGAGCAGATAAGAATTTGTATTATGGTGATGTTATGTATATACTTAAAGTAACAAAAGAATCAGGATTTGAAAAGGTTTCATTAATTACTGATGGATAAAAAATTTAATCTAATTGTTGCTGCGATACTTTCCGTATGTATTTATATACTATCAGTACTTGGGATTTTGTTTTATTTGAAGCCAGAGTCTAACGATCATCCTTTAAAAATTGCATCGAAAGAGACAATAATTGAAGTTAATATTAATTCAAGTTCTAATGAAAAAGTTATTGAGACTTCTGAACATATTGAAGAGATCAATCCTCAAGAATCGACTATGAAACAAGAAATTATAGAATCAATTTCAAAAAAATCTGAAGCAGATGTTAAGTCTCTTTTTTCAAATGTCAAATCAGAAGCGCCTAGTAAAATCCCAGAAGAAAAATCATCATCAACCTTAAATAGTCCAATTGCTAAATTCCAATCTAAAATAGAAAGAGAAAAGAATATTAAAGATTTTGAGCTTTCTAGGTTGGCAGATATCAAATCTTCAACAGAAAAAACTCACTCAGTTGATTCACCACAATCACAAGGTATTTTTGATGCCTATTATTCAAAAGTTACATCAATTATTCTTACTAGATGGAATCGTGTGCCACTTTCTCAAGATGCAGAATATTTGGTATCTGTAAATGTTACTATTGATTCCTTTGGAAATTTTAGCTTCGTCATGGTAAAGTATTCCAACAATAGTCGTATAAATGATGCAGTAAAATTATTTCTAAAAAATCAGTCATTGTTAACTTATCCAGTATCTCCAGATGGGTTAGCAAAAACGATAAAAATTAATTTTAAACCATCTGCTGATTAATAAACAAAGGAGTTGTATTTTATGTATAAATTTTTATTTTTGATATTTTCAATTACACAAATACTTTTTGCAGTGGATGCTGAAGTTGATATTGTGAGGAAAACGAATATCGTTCCAAATATAAATATTGTTGTTACTGGTAATAGTATTGATAATGCTTTAGCCGATAAAGTCAAAAAAGTTTTAGAAAATGATTTAACTGTAAGTGGGCATTTTAATTCAGAGAATACAATAATTAACCATCAAAGTATAGATACTAAATTTGATTTTAAAAATAATATTAATATGAAATCGCACCTAGTATTGCTTCTTGAAGTAAAAGAAGTTCATAGAGGATTAACTATAGATGTTGTTTTAGAGGATGCAAGTAATATTGTACCTCGGCACAAAAAGACTTATACAATTTCTGATATAGCAAGATATCCATTTTTAGCGCACAAAATTACAATTGACATAAATAAAGAACTTAACTCTCCACCAATAGATTGGATGGATAAATTTATTATTTTTTCAAAATATACAAGTGCCAAGAGAAGTGAAATTGTAATTGCTGATTATACATTAACATATCAAAAAGTGATAGTTTCTGGTGGATTAAATATTTTTCCAAAATGGGCTAGTAGTGATCAGAAAAGTTTTTATTATACAGCATATGATGGTTTATATCCAACTCTTATGAAACAAGATTTGTATTCAAAAAGAGTGGAAAAAATAATACATTCTAATGGTATGGTTGTGTGTTCAGATGTAAGTAAAGATGGTTCAAAATTACTTTTAACAATGGCACCAAATGGACAATCTGATATTTATGAATATGATTTAGAAAAAAGAACCACCCAAAAAATTACAAAATATACAGGAATCGATGTTGGTGCTTGTTACTTGGGGGTAGAAGATAAAATTGTATTTGTTTCGGATAGATTTGGAAATGCAAATATTTTTTCTCAAAAGATTGGAACTGATAGTGTTGAACGATTAGTTTATCATGGAAAAAATAATACTCAAGCAACTACATATAAAAATTATGTTGCATATTCAAGCAGAGAAGAGCATGGTAATGGTTTTAATCTTTATCTGATATCGGTAGATAATGATGGAATCAAGAAGTTAACTTCTCAAGGAGCCAACCAATTTCCAAAATTTTCTTTTGACGGAGAATCAATTCTTTATATAAATAATTCACATGGGAATAGTTCTCTTGGTATCTTTAGATTGAATTATGGAAAACACTTTTTATTTCCGTTAAAAGGTGGAAAAATTCAATCAATTGATTGGTAGAAAATAGAGAAAAAGTTTAAGTTTTGTATGGTACAATCACAACTCAAAAGGAGTTTATATGAATAATAAAGTAGTGAATGCGATTTTTGTAATTTGTTTATCGATATTGTTTTTTGGATGTTCGACAAAACGAGAAGTTGTTTCATTTGACAATAAAAAAGCACAACAGATTACACCAAAAATAGTTGATGATAATGTATCTGATGCAAAATTAATTAAAACTATCCCATCTGATGAGATAGTTTCTTCAGTTACTCAAGGTGATAATGGGATTAGTAAGATTGTTGATGAAAAATATAATACAACCTCTAGTAAAATTAACAATGAGGAGATTACATTAAAATCAATTCATTTTGATTTTGATGCATTTATTTTAACTGAAGAAAATTTGATGTTTTCAACAGAGAATTCAAAAAAGATCAATGATGCTTATGTAAAGAATACTACTTTTAAGGTAAAATTAGAAGGAAATTGTGACGAATGGGGTAGTGATGAGTATAATTATGCTTTAGGATTAAAGCGGGCGGTAGCTGTAAAAAATGATTTAGTTAAAAAGGGTATCGTTGAAGATAAAATTGTAATGGTTAGTTATGGTGAGAGTAATCCTATTTGTAAAGATCAAACTGCTCAATGTTGGTTAAAAAATAGAAGAGTAGACCATTATTTAGTACCATGATTTTTAAAACTAAATATATTTTAATTGCATTATTGTTTGTATCTCTTTCTTTCGGGAAAGAAATATCTGTTTTGGAAGCTGGTAACTTAGATGCTTCATCGCCTTATGGTCTGAGTCAAACTGAAAAAATTGTACTTCAAAATAATGAAAAGTTAAACACTTTCGCTTCTAAAGTAGATCAGTATGGGGTAAAGTTAAATTTATTTGAGTCAAAACAAGATGATTTATTGCAAAAATTAGAGGGACTAAAATCTATTTATGAATCAGATAGCCAAAGTATACATGGTACAAAATTAAGAATTCAATCAAATGTAAATAAAATTGAAGAAAATACAAAAAAAATCGAAGATCTTTCTAAAAAATTGGATAGTTTTATAGTTTTACAACAAAAGAATAATAAACTTTTAGAAGAATCTAATAGTAAACTTTTAGCTATTATCAATAAAATTAATAGCGAATATATTAAAAAAGCAGAATTTGATGAATTGGTTGCTTTTATCAATAAGGCACCCAAAGAACAAATAGCATCCAGTCAAATATCTCAGAAAAAATCAGAAATAGCTATTATAGAAAAGAATACAGAAAAACAAAATGTTGAAAAAAAAGGGAATCAAGAATTGTTTGATGATGCTTTAAAATTTTTCAATAAAAATCAAATAGCAAAAGCGACACCGTTATTTGAACAATTAATAACGGATAAGTATAAAGTAGCAGAAAGTAATTTTTATTTTGCTGAAATAAAATTGATAAATAAGGAATATCGAGATGCTATTCAGTTATATAAACAAAGCATGATTGCTAATGATAAGGCTGAGTATATTCCAAAATTACTTTTGCATAGTGCAATTGCATTTGAAAACTTAAAACAGGAAGAAAATGCAATGAACTTTTATAAAACAATTATAGAAGTTTATCCGAATACTAAAGAAGCAAAAGAAGCTTCTAAAAAATTGAAAAATAAAGAAGAGATTCAAGATAATAATAAAGAGTCTAAAAAAGATAAAGAGTCTAAAAAAGATAAAGAGTCTAAAAAAGA
>DYPS01000119.1:0-1512 GCA_020719775.1 Desulfosporosinus sp.
GAAAAAAGAAATTTTGGTCTTAGAGAAGGGACATTAAGGCTCTCTGTTGGTATTGAAGATATAGACGATTTGATAAAAGATATCACTCTTGCTTTAGAACAAATTTGAGTGATTCTTTATCGGGAAGCTAGAAAACTACTGGCAAGTTGGAGCTATCGTAAACCCCAATTCCTCCAGAGCTTCGATATCTTTTGAAGCAGAATTTCCTTTTGTTGTAAGATAATCACCTATAACTATTGCATTTGCTCCATATTGAAAAACTTCATATTGCTCTTCACCAAACATAAGTTCTCTTCCACCTGCAACCATTATTTTATGAGCATTTGGTACCATCTCTTTTACAAGTTTGATCAATTCAAAAGCTTCTTCTTTAGAGATAGAATTCTTGACAAGTGGCAATGCTTCGTTTGGATGGAAGAAATTTATAGGGACATTGTTAGGATTAAGAGAAGCTATTGATTGAATCATCGAAATTCTATCCTCTTGTGTCTCTCCAAGTCCAAAAATCCCACCACAAATAAGATTTAAACCAGCTTTTTTTACATCAAGACAAGTCTGATATCTTTCATCCCAAGTATGAGTAGTGCATATCTCTTTATAAAATTCTCTTGCAGTTTCAAGGTTGTGGTTGTAGTTATCAACTCCTGCATTTTTAAGCTCGCAGAGTTGTTCATAAGTTGCTGTTCCATTACAAGCTATGATTTTTAATTCAAGATTAAGTGCTTTCACAGCTCGTGCTGCTTCACAAACATAAGCTAGTCTATCATCATCAAGCCCTTTTCCAGCAGTTACAAGACAAAAACCTATCGCTTTATTTGCTCGTGCCATTTTCGCTTCTTCTATGATTTGATCAATAGTTTTTCTTCTATATCTTACAATATCTGCTTTATATTTCACACTTTGTGTACAAAATTTGCAGTCTTCATTGCAAGTTCCACTTTCGATATTTGATATCGCACATAAATATACTTTATCTATCATAGATGATCTCCTTGTGTTGCCAATTTATATCTTCTGGCTTTTTGAAATTATAAGTTATTTTGTATTGTTTCTTAGAAATTTCCAAAGTTGCACATTCACTTAATGGCTTCTTTCTGGCACACACTTCTCCTGGATTAATTATAAGTGTATTATTCTCATATTTCGCTTCAAATTGATGTGTGTGTCCATAAATAATGATATCTGTATCATTATTCATATAAAATGGGAGATGCATCAATTTAAAAGTATTCTCTCCAATTTTAAAATAATAGGGCTCTTTGTGAATTTTATAGTCATTTTGATATTGGACAAGATTAAAATCGTTGTTTCCAAAAACACTTGTATAGATCAATCCAGATTCTTCTAAAATTTCAAGCGATTCTTTCTCTTCCATATCTCCAGCATGAATAAGTATTTCACATCCAAGAGATTTTAAGTGGTCTATTGCCTCCTTTAAAAGAATCGTTTTTTTATGGCTATCTGAAAGGATTCCTATCTTCACTTACTTCTCTTTAGTCGCTTTCGTTGAAG
>DYPS01000119.1:1612-5056 GCA_020719775.1 Desulfosporosinus sp.
GCTTTTGTTGTTGCTTTTTTGGTAGTAGTTTTAGCAGATGCTTTAGTTGTTTTAGTAGGTGCTTTTTTTACCACTTTTTTAGGTGTAGCTTCTTCTTTTACTGTTGTTTTTTTAGCAACTGATTTTCGTTTTCCAGTTGTTGGTTGATTTTTTATTATCTCTTGTACCTCTTCCAAAGAGAGTGCTTTTATATCTTGCTCATCAAGAGTTTTTGGGAGTTTGTAATTACTTTTTCCCTCTTTGATATATGGTCCAAATCGTCCATTTAAAATTTGTATTTTTGCATCTGGAAAATCTTTTAGAAGTGCTTTTTCTTTCGCAAGTCTAAGTTCTGCTACTACTTCTAAAGCTCTTTCTAGGTTAATTTCATAAGGACTATCTGTTTTAAGGCTAAAATATTCACTTTTTATTTGCACATAAGGTCCAAATCTCCCTATATTTACCTTAACATCGTTATCATTTTCATCTTTCCCTAAAGTTTTAGGTAAAGTTAAAAGTGTGAGAGCTTGATCCAATGTAATTGTATCGAGATTAAATTCTTTAGGAATCGAAGCAAATCTTGGCTTCTCTTCATCCTCTTTACTTCCCAATTGTACAAAGGCACCATACTGCCCCATACTTGCACTTATTGGTTTTCCAGTTTTTGGATCTTCTCCTAAAATTCTTGCTTCTGCAAATTTAGCCCTTGGCGCATTTTTTTCTTTGTCATCCACATTTTTCGTAAAATCATCATAAAAATCGTGCATAACTTTTATCCAAGTTATTTTCCCTTCTGCTATCTCATCAAATTCCTCTTCAATAGTCGCAGTAAATCGAAGATCAACAATTTTTGGAAAATGCTCCACTAAAAAGTCATTTACAACCTCTCCAATAGGAGCAGGAGCAAGCTTCTTATCTTCGGTAACTACCACATATTCTCTTGCTTGGATAGTTGAAATCGTTGGTGCATAAGTTGATGGTCTTCCGATCCCTTCTGCCTCTAGTTTTTTTACCAGCGACGCCTCTGTATATCTTGCAGGTGGTTTCGTAAAATTTTGTTCAGGAATTATCGCTTCGAGATCCAAAATAGTTCCCTTCTCGATAGTAGGGAGAATTTTTTCAGTGTTATCAAGTGCAGCTTCTGGATCATCGCTTCCCTCTGTATATGCTCTCATAAATCCAGCAAATACTATTCTCGTCCCCTTAGATTGGAATTCATATTGTTTTTTATCACCTGCAACGATGCTATAAGTTGTATTTGCTATCACTGCATTTGCCATTTGACATGCTAGTGTTCTTTTCCAAATCAGGCTATATAGTTTATATTGAGCATTATCAAGATATTGTTTGATATCACTTGGTTTTAAGTGCATATTTACAGGTCGTATCGCTTCATGAGCCTCTTGAGCACCTTTTGCTTTTGTCGCATATTTTCTAGGTGTTTTTAAAGCATAATCTTTTCCATATTCCGCTTCAATAACCTCTTTAGCCATCGATGTAGCAGTATCACTTAGATTCACACTATCTGTTCTCATATAAGTTATCAAACCACCTGTATGATTTGGGATATTGATCCCACCTTCATAGAGTTGTTGTGCAACTATCATCGTTTGTTTTACACTAAACCCAGCTTTTCTACTTGCTTCTTGTTGTAAAGTTGAAGTTGTAAATGGAGGTGCTGGATTTCTTTTACTCTCTTTTTCTTCAATATCTGCTAAAAGATAATCACCTTTTTCACAACTATCTTTGATAGCGAAAGCTTCTTTTTCATTTTTTATTTTTGCAGTTTTACCATCAATTTTGGCTAATTCTGCTTTTAAAGTTGGATTTTTGAAATCAAGTTTGATTTTCCAAAACTCTTCACTTATAAAAGCTCTTATCTCCCTCTCTTTATCGACAATAATTCGAACTGCAACACTTTGCACTCTTCCAGCACTAAGACCATACTTTACTTTTTTCCAAAGAAGTGGAGAGAGCTTGTATCCAACAGCTCTATCAAGTAGTCTTCTTGCTTGTTGTGCATCGACTAAATTTTGATCAACATCTCGTGGATTTTTGAGAGCTTCCAAGATGGCACCTTTTGTAATTTCGTGAAAAACTATCCTTTTAAGTGGATTTTTTTCAATTTTAAGTGCTGGAATCAGATGCCAAGCGATAGCTTCCCCTTCTCTGTCCTCATCGGCTGCTAGATAGACAATGGTATCTTTTTTGATATTTTTTTTAAGCTCAGATACAACCTTCGTTTTATCTTTTGTTACTTGATAATCTGGCTTAAAGTCATTTTCAGGGTCAAATCCAAGTGTTGATTTTGGCAAATCTCTTACATGCCCCATCGAAGCCATCACAGTATAGTCTGAACCTAAAAACTTTGAAATGGTTCTGGCTTTTGCTGGAGATTCGACGATGACTAAATTTTTCATACATTAACCTTATGGATTTAAAATAGGCGAAATGTTAGCATAAAAAAATTTAATTTCGATTAGACACCTTTAAAATACAATATTTGTTGTTATCTTATTTTAAAAAAATATGCTTGTATTATTGTTTTTTAAGAATAATATTATAAAATAAGGCATCATATTTAAATTGTAAATAAGGCATTATGTGGATAATAATTTTGAAATTTTAAAAAACATTACAAATGAAGAACTTTATAATCTAACTTATATTTCATTAGACAATTTAGAAGCTATCAAAAATAAGAACTTCAAAGCATTTCATAGATTTAAATTAATAGGATTTATAGATATTTTATCAAAAAGATTAAATCTTGATTTAAGTGATTTTAAAAAAGAAGCAACTAAATATTTTGATTCAGTTGAGCCTATCGTAGCCCCTTCGGTCGAATCTACAAATATCCCTACGATAGATTTTAATAAAAAAACTCTTCTATTTGGTGGGATTGCAATTGCTTCATTGATTAGTATTTTTTCTATTTATTCTTTACTCACTGCTCCGCCATCAAAAGATTTGACGAAAGTTGTAGTCTCTCCACCAAGTAATATTGAGGTCACTCCTCCACTTAAAGAGGTAGCGGAGGTAAATCAAACTATTGAATTAAATACATCAGAAACAAATAATTCTATTGTCACAACTACTATAGAGCAAAAATCTCAGCCGACACAAACGATAAACACAACACCTCCTGCAATCAAAATTATTCCAAAAAAACAAGTTTGGGTTGGGATAATCGATCTCGATACTAAAGAAAAAAAAGAATACACCACAACTGAAGAGCTTGTCATAGATACGACAAAAAATCAAATCATAGTAGTAAATGGAGCATATATCTCTTTAGTTGTTGGAGATGTTGAGAAAGAATATAATTTTGATGGAAGAGTGCGATTTATCTATAAAGATGGAGAGATAAAAGAGATAAAATTAAAAAAATTTAAAGCTTTAAATGATGGAAAAGTCTGGTAATATGCTTGTCTGTTTCTCGTTGATTTAGCATCTTGTAAGAGT
>DYPS01000003.1:0-32836 GCA_020719775.1 Desulfosporosinus sp.
CCCTCAAAGAGGATATTATCAAACATCAACACAACTGCAAAGCGACTGGTTTTTGGGTCAAAAAATCAAAAGAGGCAAATTTTTTACTTATCATGCACGAGCATCTGTTTGTTTTTCAAAAAGTTGCATAAATTGTTTTTACACTAACAAAGCTCCTTTTTTACAAACTTATATTACACTCCGATAAATTAGGTCGATTGTGACCAACACAAAAAGGTACAAAATGTCATTCTCAAGTTTAGGTTTATCTGCTCCTATTTTAAAAGCACTTCAAGAGGAGGGGTACGAAGCTCCAACTCCAATCCAAGCAAAAGCTATCCCTGTGATACTCCAAAAAAAAGATGTTTTGGCGGGTGCACAAACAGGAACTGGTAAAACAGCTGGATTTACTTTGCCCCTTTTAGAACTTTTAAGTCGTGCTCCAAAAACAGAAGCGAAACCTCATGTAAGAGCTTTGATACTCACACCTACGAGAGAACTTGCAGCTCAAGTTGAGCAAAGCGTGGATACTTATGGAAAATATCTCCCTTTAAAATCTACGGTTATTTTTGGTGGCGTGGGGATAAATCCACAAATTGCGACACTTAAAAAAGGTGTCGATATCCTTGTGGCAACACCTGGGCGGTTACTTGACCATGTTGGGCAAAAAACAGTTGATTTAAGCAAAGTGGAGTTTTTGATACTCGATGAAGCAGACAGAATGCTTGATATGGGATTTATCAATGATATAAAAAAGGTTCTTTCAATTTTGCCAAAAAATAGACAAAATCTCCTTTTCTCAGCAACCTTTTCAGATGAGATAAAAGCTTTAGCGGACAGTTTACTCAACTCTCCTGTTTTACTTGAAGTAGCAAGACGAAATGAAACAGGTGGTGGGATATCTCAAGCACTTTATATCCTTGATAAAGAGAAAAAAAGGGAACTATTAGCTCATCTGATAGAAGATGGAAAATGGACTCAAGTACTTGTTTTTACAAGAACAAAACATGGAGCAAATAAACTAAGTGAATTTTTAAGCCAAAGAGGAATAACTTCAGCCGCAATCCATGGAAATAAATCTCAAGGTGCTAGAACCAAGGCTTTAGAAGATTTTAAATCAAATAGTGTGCGAGTCTTAGTGGCTACTGATATCGCAGCAAGAGGAATTGATATCGATTTACTGCCTCATGTTGTAAACTTTGAGTTGCCAAATGTAAGTGAAGATTATGTTCATAGAATCGGACGAACTGGACGAGCTGGAAATGAGGGGAGTGCTATCTCCTTAGTGTGTGGAGAGGAGTTAGAATACCTAAACGGAATCCAAAGATTGATAAAAAAAGAGATTAAACAGATTTTCCTAGAGGGTTTTACTTCAAAACAAGTCTATGTAGCACCTGAAAAACCAAACAGAGGAAAAGGAAAAACTCAAACACGAGACCAAAAAATAAGAAGTGAAAGAGATGCTAGAAATGGTGGACAAAGTGGAAAACCCACTTCATCAAGAGATGGTCAAGCGAAAAAACCAGATAATCGAGACAAACGACCATGGGAAAAAGATAAAAAAGCTGGAAATAATGATAGTAGAGCACCAAAAAGCTATTCAACAAATACAAGGTCAGATAGTGGGCATTCGAGAAAGAGAAATTACGATAAATAGCTAATAACAGCTATTTAAATCTGGGAAGATTAGCAACCCTCCCCTTTTTATTTATCTTGCCTCTTTCATAGTATCAGCTATCATAAATGCCAATTCTAAAGCTTGGTCTGCATTTAGTCTTGGATCACATTGAGTGTGATATCTGCTTGTCAAATCTTCGGTTGTAATATTGCAACTCGTACTTCCTGTACATTCAGTTACATCTTGACCAGTCATTTCAAGATGAATTCCACCTGCAACACTTCCTTCAGCTTTATGAATTTGGAAGAATTGTTTTACTTCGCTTAGAATATTTGCAAAATCTCTAGTTTTGTATCCATTTGATGCTTTTTCAACATTTCCATGCATTGGATCACAACTCCAAACAATTTTTTTACCTTCGCTCTCAACTCTTCTAAGTAATTTTGGGAAAATATCAGCAACTTTGTCTGCTCCCATCCTAACTATAAGATTCAGTCTTCCAGCTTCATTTTCAGGATTTAAAGCATCAATTAGTCTGATCAGTTCATCCTCATTCATAGAAGGACCTACTTTACATCCAATTGGATTTTTTATTCCTCTAAAATATTCAATATGAGCGTCTTCTAAACCTCTTGTTCTATCACCAATCCAAAGCATATGAGCAGAACAATCATACCAATCACCTGTAAGACTATCTTTTCTAGTAAGTGCTTCTTCATAGTTTAACAAAAGTGCTTCATGAGAAGTATAAAGAACTGTTTCGCTTAATTGTGGAGTATTTTGAGAAGTGATTCCACACGATTCCATAAATTTAAGAGCATCAGATATTTTTGTTGCAAGCTCTTCGTATTTTTCACCTAAAGTATGATTTTTCATATAAGTCAAATTCCATTTATGTACTTTATGCAAATCAGCCATTCCGCCTCTTGCAAATGCTCGTAAGAGATTCAATGTTGCAGCACTTTGATTATATGCTTTTAAAAGTTTTTTTGGATTTGGATTCCTAGCTTTCATATCAGCATCAATATCGTTGATGATATCTCCTCTATAGCTTGGATACTCAACACCATCAATCATCTCAGTATCACTACTTCTTGGTTTTGCAAATTGTCCTGCGATTCTTCCCACTTTTACAACAGGTTTTCCACCACTAAAAGTCATAACAACAGCCATTTGCATCATCACTTGAAAAAGTGATTTGATATTTTGTGCATTAAATGCATTGAAGCTTTCAGCACAATCTCCACCTTGAAGTAAAAATGCTTTTCCATTTACCACATCCGCAAGACTTGATTTCAGTCTTCTTGCTTCTTCTGCAAATATCAAAGGGGGATAGGAAGCAAGTTCTTTTTCTACTTTTTTAAGTTTTTTCTTGTCTTCATAATTCGGTTGTTGTTTTATTGGAAAATCTCTCCAACTATCTGGTGTCCATATTGTATTCATAACACTCTCTCCTTAACTTTTAATTTTTTAATTTTTTCAACATTTGAGCAAAAGAAACTTTAAAAGCTTCCAAACCATCTGTTAGTAATTTGTTACCGACAGCATCTAAATTAATACCATTTTCTTTCAGCAAATCATTGTATTGATCGCATAGCTCTTCATTTAAAAGAATTGATTTGCTAAACTGATCTCTTTTTATATACTCTTTAATTGTATTTAGTGGTGCTGTATTCACACTATGTGGGAAAATAAGATTTTCTACATAGTAACTTTGTGCAACATCATCGCCTTTTACTCCAGTACTTGCAAAAAGAGTTCTGATATTTTTATTTCCTATTTTTTCAACTTCATGGTAACACTTTGTGGCATTTACAATTCCAGCTTTCATAGTCTCCAATCCTTGTGCTTTAAGGATATTATCAAGCTCCCTATCAAATCTACTCACAAAAATAGATATTACAGCTTTTGTCTCTTTTTTGCTTTTTTCAATCCCAGCATTTAGTGCTTTAGCACATTGAATAGCTTGCACTGGAGTAAAGATTAAAGTTGCATTAACATTTATTCCCATTGCAGTAAGATTTTCCATAGCAATATAACCAGCCTCTGTTGCTGGAATTTTTATCATCACATTTGAATACCCAATAGATTGAAACAGTCTGCTCCCCTCTTCAATTGTCCCCATAGCATCATCACATAATGTTGGATCAACTTCAATAGATATAAATCCATCATCACTGTCTATTTCATGAAGTGTGTAAAGATATTCAGCAGCTTTTTTAATATCTGTAATGGCTATCTCTTCATATATTTTTTTGCTTTCATTTGCTTGAAGCATAGAAATTTGCTGAGTATAAGCACTACTTGAAGCTATTGCTTGTTCAAATATAGCTGGATTACTTGTAGCTCCATGGATAATCTCATTTTTAATTAGAGTTCCGAATTCGTTTTCCAAAAAGTCTCTCTCTATAAAATCACACCAAAGTGAAAAATTTATTGTTTTTTTAAAATTCATTATTCATTTTCCTTATTTTGTTGACAAATCAAATCTTTATCGACATATTGTTTAAAATCTTTTAAGATAAATCCCTTGCAATTTTGATTTGTTGACAAATCTTTAAATTTTACAAAATATTTATATCCTTGTATTTTTGTATCCATATTTTCAACATTTGTAACACTGTAAACTTTTACATCACTAATTTGAGTATAGCCAAGCTTATACAAAATTTTTTCAGCTTTTGCTATTTTTCCATTTTCATTCACAAAAAATATAATAATCCCAGAAACGACAATAGCAACTATCATTGCTATCATTTTTCGACTAATTTTTCTTACTTCTATGTTTTCGTCCATTATGTTTACCACCATTTACAATGTATATGAGTTTTTAAGCCAAATATTGTATCTAAACAATAGTTAAAATATATAAAATTAGCATCTTTGGTATTTATAAACATAATTAAGCTAAAATAACCAAATGAAAAGAGTATTGATATTATTAGATGGCATTGTTGCAAAGAATTTACTAAAAAGATTAGTAGAGCTTGATACATCACATAGCGTTTATGATATTGTTTACACAAAAGACTCCTTGTTAAGTATAAAAAAACCATCAAATTTTACATTTTATAAATTTGATCCCACTAGTCTTTCAAAATTAAAACTCATCATGACGAAAGTTTCTTACAATAATATTCTAGTGGTACTAGGAAATAAAGACGACACAATTTCCGTTATTGAAAATATCAGATCTATCAATCAGAATATTTTTTTTAATGTTTATAACGAATGGGATATTGATCTAGATGGTAAAAATATTCAAGACTATAATGCAATCGATATCCTTACCAGTGGACTTATTGAAAGACTGCCAAATGTTCCTGTAATTGCACAAAATATTGGGTTAAAACAGGGTGAAATTATGGAGATCAAGATCCCTTTTGGAAGTGCTTACGCTTATAGGTATATCAGTAGTATCTCTCAAAGGGAGTGGAAAATTTTTGCTCTTTATAGAAACAATGTGATGCTCAATGTAAGACCTGCACTTATCTTAAAACCAAATGATATTATTTTAGTTATTGGAAAACCAAAAGTACTTTTGCAGGCTTATGCAGCTATTTCTATCTCATCAGGATATTTTCCTATACCATTTGGAAAAAATATTTATGTTTATCTTGATTTGTATCTACAAAGTGAAGATGACGTTCTTAACGCTCTAGAAAAAGGAAAATATTTACAAGAAAGACTCAGCAACACAAAACTTGTCGTACGGATTACAAGACCTTCCACTGTTGAAACTATCGAAAAGATAAAAGAGTCAGTAAAGCATATTGAAAATAAAGTTTTAGAATTTGATTATCATAATTTAGGTGTTTCAAATCTTATAACTTCAGATATCAAAAAATATGAAATTGGTATGTTTGTTTTAACCAACACTCTTCTTCAAAACAACACAATAGTTCAAAAAATTCTTACCACAAAAAAACCAATTTTTAAAGTAGGTACAGAAAACATTACCAATGTCAAAACTATCGTAATGGTACTAAATGCCTTGAAAATATATGAGCAACTCTCGCCAATTTTATTTGATATCTCTTCTCAATTAAAACTAAAAGTTAATATTATCAATTCAGATCCAACAGGAGATACCGACAGAACAAAACTTATCCATCATCTTGATAGCTTAGCAAAAATTTTTAATCAAGATATCAAAATAGAGACAAATGAAAAGAATCCAATGAATCTTTTAAAACAAAAAGACAATACTTTACAGATACTACCTCTTAAAGAAGGTATGTTTAAAAAAAGACTTATAAGCTTTTTTACAATAGATAGCGATTTACTCTCTTACGACTTAAAAAATCTTAATCAAATTATTATTCCAATTATCGAATAATCTACACTGCATAATAAGGAACCACATTCTATGAAATTCGAAAAATATCCATTTGAAAGACTGGCATTATTGCTTGAAAATATTGAACCAAATAAAGAATTTGAACCAAGTAGCTTAACTATTGGCGAACCGCAATTCGACACCCCTTTGTTTATTCAAGAAGAGCTTCAAAATACAACTGCTCTTTTAAACAAATATCCTAAAAGTGCGGGAGAAGATTACCTTAAGAATTCTATGAGAGGATTTATCCAAAGAAGATTTAATGTTACTATAAATAATGATGAAATTATTCCTGTTTTTGGGACTCGTGAAGTGCTTTTTAATTTTCCTCAATTTTTTCTTTTCAATAAAGAAAATCCAACAATTGCTTACACAAACCCCTTTTATCAAATCTATGAAGGTGCTGCTATTGCTTCAAGGGCAAAAGTCATTCATCTTGATTTAACAGAAGAAAACAATTATTTACCACAAATAAGCGATGAGGAACTTAAGCTTTGTCATTTGGTTATTTTAAACTATCCAAATAATCCAACAAGTGCGACCATTAAAAAAGAAGAATTAGTGAAATGGATAAAAAAAGCACTCGAATTTGATTTTGTTCTTATCAATGATGAATGCTATAGCGAACTTTATTTTGGAGAAGAAAAACCAGTGTCTCTTCTAGAAGCTTGTATAGAAGCTGACAATCATAACTTTAAAAATTGTCTTATTTTAAATAGTATTTCAAAAAGAAGTTCCGCGCCTGGACTTCGTAGTGGTTTTATAGCAGGAGACAAAGAAATTTTAAAAGAATATATGCAATATAGAACTTATGTTGGATGTGCATTACCTTTGCCATTACAAAAGACGGCTGCAATCGCTTGGGATGAAGAATCACATGTAGAACATTTTAGAGAAATTTATAAGCAAAATTTTATTCTAGCACAAGAGATTCTGGGAATTAAAATACCTGAAGCAACTTTTTATATTTGGCTTAAAGTTGATGATGAACTAAAATTTACTCAAGAACTTTATAGAACTAAAAATATAAAAGTTCTTCCAGGTAGTTATCTTGGTCGAAATGGAGTTGGAAAAAATTATGTAAGAATTGCTTTAGTTGAAAATAATATAAAAACAGCCGAAGTGCTTCATAGACTCAAAGATTTTATAAAGAACAAATAAAGAAAGGAAATATACAAAATGACTGAAACAGAATTGATGCAAGCACGAACAAATCCTGAATTTTTAGGATTTTTAGAAGAGAAAGAAAAAAATGCAATGGAGAGCAAGAATATAGCAGAACTTTACGAAGTACTTGATAGTTTATTGATTCTTGATCTTGATGATAATAGAATTAACAAAGTTTATGAAACTATTTTAATGATAGCGTTTAATACTGTCCAAACTAAACTAGATAATCATACAAAATTCTCACTTCAAGGTGATGATTTTTTTTACATAAGAGCTTTTTATGAGCATGCAATTGAAAAATGGAGTTACAAAAATTTTCAAGGAGCAAAAGAATTACTTTTTGTATTATCTCAAATTATAGATGATGAACTTTTAACTGAAGCTATTTATGTAAAACTATTAGCATGTGATCAAGAAGTTGATCTTGACAATTTTTACTCTTCAACAGTAATGCATCAACAAACAGCTAGAGATGAAAAATATGCTTATTTTATTTTAGATTTTAAATTTGATACAAAAAATTATTTAGCAAGTAAGGCGAAAGAATTATCAGAACTACATGAGAAACTAAAGCATCTTTTACAAGTATAATTATTTCTCAAAAAATGTTGATTTTAGATTATTTTAAATTTTTGAATTGGAGGACTTAATGAGAGTTCATTTTATTGGAATTGGTGGTATTGGGCTTTCGGCACTTGCAAGATTTCTAAATTTTAGAGGATATGAGGTAAGTGGAAGTGATATCAAATCGACACCTATCACTAAGGGGTTAGAAGCTGAAGGGATAAAAATAACCATCCCCCATTGCAGCAGTGCGATTCATGGGCAAGATTTAGTAATTTATAGTGCAGCAGTAACAACAACAAACACAGAAAGATTGGAAGCAATGAAGCAAAATCTTACTATTGTACCACGAAAAGATGCTTTGCCTATTATTATGAAAGATACAAAAAATTATTGTATCTGTTCTGCTCATGGGAAAAGTACTACAAGTGCGATGTTATCAAGTATTTTAGGCTCAAGTGCTTTAATTGGAGCGATTAGCAAAGAGTTTGGAAGCAACTTTAGATATGTTGATGATACTTTGGTTTTTGAAGCTGATGAGAGTGATGCGAGTTTTATCCTTTCGAATCCATATTGTTCTATTGTTATGAATACAGAGCCCGAACATATGGAGTATTACAACTATGATCTTAAAAAATTTTATGCAGCATATAAAAAGTTTTTAGATATCGCAACAATTAGAGTGATTAACTGTGAAGATCCATTTTTGGCAAGTTATCAAGGGGAGGCGACAAGACTCTATCCATCAACTGATATTAAAAATATTGAGTTTTTCCTAAAAGATGGGGAACCATTTACAAAGTTTAACCTCAAAGATTTTGGAACATTTGAAATATGGGGATTTGGAGAGCATATCGCACTTGATGCGAGTATGGCTATCTTAGTAGCACTTCAAACTTTATCTCTTGAAAAGATTAGAGAAAATATGAAACTCTATAAAGGGATCAAAAAAAGATTTGATGTTGTTAAAAATAGTGGGGATTTGATAATTATCGATGATTACGCACACCATCCAACTGAAATAAAAGTAACTATGAAATCAATCGAGCTTTATAAAAATCTAATATCAGCTACTAAAAATATCGTTGTATGGCAACCGCACAAATATAGCCGAACAAGAGACAACCTTGAAGCTTTCAAAACTTGTTTTGCTGGATGTGATGAGCTTATTATTCTCCCCGTTTGGACAGTCAATGAGCCTATTTTAGATATAGATTTTGTGCATGAATTTGCTGCATACAATCCAATATTTGCAGATAATGTCAAAAGATATGGTGATGTTTTAGAGGTTTGGAAAGATGAGCATATTACCATGACTATTAAAAATGGAATAGTACTTGGAGTTGGAGCTGGAGATATTACATATCAATTAAGGAATTAAAACTTTATAATGAAAAAAGTTACTATAAAAATATTTCAATAAAAATTAGATTTATCAACACTAGAATTTTTAATAAGCTAACTAATATTGCTTATTAAAAAATAAATACTTAAAAATTGAAATA
Organism: Desulfosporosinus sp.; assembly: GCA_020719775.1. Taxonomy (GTDB): domain Bacteria; phylum Campylobacterota; class Campylobacteria; order Campylobacterales; family Arcobacteraceae; genus CAIJNA01. The sequence goes on from DYPS01000003.1 coordinate 9,176, forward strand.
ACTCTTTATTTTAGGAGGAGGAGTTTTAGTGAAGTTTTTAAATTATTCGTGACTTTCAATTTTTAATTACTAGAATTCTATCCTATTACCATAAAAATATCTTTGACTTCCATCAAGTTTGATTTTATTCTATAAAACATCTTCCATTTACTCTACTATGCATCTTGCTGCATGAAAACCTCTTTCATGCTCATTTGAGACAAAAATATCCCCTTCAAGCTTCCAGCCAAGTTCTTGATTTATAATTATAGTTTGAGCAACTTTACGAATAGCTCTACTTTCACAAATTATATTACTTCCACTTTCAAATGTCACTTTAACTTCTTCCATCCTCGCCATCGTTATAAAATAATGCAAAAGTATTGCCAACGTCAAAAAACTTCCAACAGATAACATTCCTTTTTTAAAACTATTTTTAGCCATAAAACTTCTTGTAGTAACAAAAGCTGTTATTACAAGAGTAAATATGGCTATCGCCAAATAACCACCTTCAAGTTCAAGAAATTGCATATTTTTTCTCCCATACCAAAAATTCATTACTAAAATAAATTATTCGAACTTTTTTAAATTCTTGCAAAGAGTGCAAAATCATATTTGATTTGAACTCTATCTCAGAAGCTATCAAATTTATAGTATTTTGAAGCTCATCAGATGAGCCTGCATGTATCATTGTGAAAAGATTATATTTCCAATTTGTAAAAGTAGGTCGTAGATAACAATGGCTCACAGCACTAAAGCTAGCTGCAATTTGTCCAATCTCATCACCTTTATTTTCATCAATCTCCCAAACAACCATCGCATTTGCGTTAAATCCAGCTTTTTTGTGATTTAAAATCGAAGCAAATCTTCGCATTACTCCACTATCTTTTAATTCATTAACGAGTTCAAAGAATTTTTCATAAGTAATGTTAAGCTTATCTTTCATCTCTAAAAAAGGTTCATCAATAAATTTTATATCTTGCTGTAAAAGCTCAATCACTCTAAAATGTTCATCAGTCAAAGTCAACTCTTTATGTGCTCTTTTTATAACTTCTTCTTTATGTGACAGTTGTTTTGTTGTATCAAGTTTAACAGAAATTTTAAACATTTTAAGAGTTGGAAGTATCAAATAATCATTTGTTTTTGTAAGTTCAGCAATAAGCTTAACTGTTTTTTCTAATCCAAAAAGAGAGTTTGGCGGTACTGCTAAAGTAAACCAAATATTAAACTTATGACTTCTTAAATAATTATGCGAGATACCTGGATGAGAATTGATAATTTTTACAGCTTCCTCAATCTTGTCTTCATCCATATCAAAAGCCACTAACGAAGAGCTATACCCTAATCGTTTTGTATCAAAGATAGCTGATGTCTGCCTTATAATTCCATTATCTTTTTGAGCTTGCAGAATTGCCAAAACCTCATCTTTGTCGATATGAAACTTTTGAGCAATTGCTTCAAAAGGTCTAGGAATAAGTGGAAAATTATGCTGGATTTCAAGCAAGATTTTATTTTTCATCTATTTTCCTTTAGTTCAAAATAAGTTTTTACAAACTCTTTTTCTTTTATATTCTCAAATTCTATTTCATTGACTATTGTTTTATTTTGATCCAAAACTACAATAGAGTTTGCTTTTAAAAGCAAATGTTTTTTCCCCCAAAACTTATCAATACTCTCTACTTTTGAAAAGAATTCACTATTGTTTGGCTTCACTTTCTCTTCTGTATCTTTGAAAACTATCGTAAGCCCACCAACTCGTTTTTCAATATTATACGGAAAATGCTGACTAAGTATTTTATAAATTCTCTCTTCTTTCCCTTTTGGCTTAGCATCTTGAAATGTCATTATTCCTAAACCAAAAAAAGTTAATATCAAAACTACAAATACAAGAGTTGAATTTTTCATTTTTTATTTTCCCCTTCTTTTCCAATATTTTGGAAATATTCACTTGCCAAATTACTAAGATATTCCATTCTTTCTTTCCCCTTTGGTAAACTATTTCTAAGGTTATCCATGTAGTTTAAGAACTCTTCGATATCGTCTGGTATTTTTTCCCCTATATATTTTTTGACATGTTTAGCAACAGCTGGAGATTTCCCACTTGTAGAAATCGATACAGTAAGGCCACCTTTTTTGATATATGCTGGAAATATAAAATTACAATAATCAACACTATCCACAGAATTACAAAGCTTATTATACACTTTACATTCTTCAAAAATCTCTTTTTGAAGAGTCAAATCATCAACAGCTACAACAATGATATCAAACTCTTTAATATCATTGTTTATATATTTTCGCATCAAAAAAGGAAGATTGTTTTTCTCTATATATTCTCTTGCTTTATCACAAATAAATGGGGAGATAATCGTAATATCTGTCGTAAAATCAAGTATTTTTTCAAGTTTTTCAGTTGCAATATTTCCACCACCAACAATCAAAACTTTAATTTTATCCATTTTTAAATAAAGCGGAAAATATTTCATTTTGTTTCAAACCACTGAAGTTTCTCTCTAAAATTGACAACTTCCCCAATTATAAACATTACTGGGGAGCTCAAATGTGCTGAAAGTTCAACTATATTTTCCAAAGTTCCTACAACAACTTCTTGTTCCATTGTTGTCCCTTTACTAATGACTGCTATCGGCGTAGTAGCACTTTTTCCAACTTTTTGTAATTTTGTACAAATTGATTTAAGTTTATGAAATCCCATTAAAAATACCAAAGTCTCTTCATCTTTCATACATTCCCAATTTATCTGAGATTTTTCTTTATTTGCTGATTCATGTCCAGTTATCACTTTAAAAGAAGTTGCTACATTTCTATGTGTTACAGGGATCCCAGCATAAGCAGGAGCCGCAATAGAAGAACTAATACCTGGAATAATCTCAAATTTTACACCCCTATCATAAAGATATAAACCTTCCTCTCCGCCTCTACCAAATACAAAAGGATCTCCCCCTTTAAGTCTTACAACCGTTTCATATTCCAGTGACAATTGATATAAAATTTCATTTATCTCTTCTTGAGGAACGAGATGATGGCCATCTTCTTTTCCAACATTTACAAATTCACAACCATCTTTACAAAGATCTAATATTTTCGGATTTGCCAATCTATCATAAACTAAAGCATCAGCTTCCTGTACTAACCTATACGCTTTCATTGTCATTAATTCAATATCTCCAGGCCCTGCTCCAGTTAAATATACTTTTCCCATTATTTTTTCTCCCTATAGATAAATATTCCAGATGGTTTTTTAACACCAAAAATTTCTTTACTAACAAACCAATCATTTGTATTAATAACAGCTATTTTATTTGTATCATTTACAGATACATAAAGATGAGGTTTTTCTTCACTCCATCGTACATGTAAAACTTTGCCATCAAAATTAAACTCCTTCAAAACTTCTAGTGTTTTGGTATCTATTATTTGAATAACTGGAAATTTTTCTCCACTAAAAGTAACAGCTAAATATCTTTTGTCAGGGCTAAGTGCTGTAAAAACTGGTAATCCAATTGTTGTAATATTCTTGATAAAGTTAAACTTATTATCATAAACCAAAACTTTATTATCTCCAACTGCTGGAATAAACACTTGTTGTCCTCCTAAACTCCAAAAACCAAAATGAGGTACTTTTAATACCGGTTGATTATTTTGAGTCAAGATCTTTATTTGTGAAAAATTCATCTTTTCTAAATCAATCACACCAAAATAAGGACTCTTGAAAAAACCAACAATATAGTTTTGATTGTCAAGCATCGCATCAAATGGCATAATCCCAACATCCTCAAATTCTTTAAAAGGTACAAAGAATGGTTTTCTCTTCGGATCCCTTTTTAAAATAGTGAGTTTATCAGTATCCATTTGAGCAAAAACAAGATAGTTTTTATAAGTTTTAATTCCTACATTTCTTGAATTTGTCACTATCTTCTGGAGTGGCTTGAGGTCTTTTGTAAGTATATCAACACTTTTGTCATCATAGTTTGCCACAGCTACAAAATCATCTTCCACAACAAAGCCAATAGCACTTTTACTTGTTTTGTATTCATTTAAAATTTTGTTAGTTTGTGGATTAAATCGTAACACATATCCATCTCTTGTGATAGCATATCCATCTTTAGCATGAAATTTAACAACACCATGATTCATATCTTTCATATTCACAATGCGTTCAGTCACTTTACTCTCTTCAATAATAGCCAAAGATGAATTTTCTCTTTCAACTATAAAAAATTTTTCTGTTCCAAAAAGGCTTACCACAAAGCCAAACAATACAATCCATTTTTTCATCAGATCTCCTTTTGTGATTTTTTGATTAATTCAAGATAACAACTTGGATCTTCTGCCCATAAATCATCATAAATCGCATTAGCTCTACTTCTACTACCACCATTACAAATATTTAAATATTCACAACTTTCACAACTTCCACCCAATTTTCTTGGAGTCATTCTAAGATTTTCCAAAATACTATTTTTTTTGTTATTCCAAATATTTGTAAAGCTATCTTCTAAGATATTTCCTATTGTTTGCGGAAAAAATGGATCAGGCTTCACATTTCCTACGCTATCAATATTTAATAATTTTCTACCAGCACTATTTCCGCCCCATGCAATAAGTTTGTCTTTAACTATTTCTACAAGATATGGGTATCTTGCTTCAATTTCTTGTAAAAATAAAATGGCATCAACTTCCATATTTCCTGTAACAATTTCAATATCATTATCTATTTTTTGATATTCAAAAGCCTTATCCATAATATATTTAACAGCCTTGATTCGTTCCTCTTTTGAGATATCCATGGCTAAATTTTCTAGGCCTCTTCCGCTATAAACAAGATGTGAGATATAAATCTTTGCAAAATTTTCTTTTTCAGATAGTTCAAAAATAAAAGGGAGCGATTTTAATGTTTGTTTTGTCAAAGTAAATCTAATTCCGACTTTTCCCCCCGCTTTTTGGATAAGTTTCATCGCTTCAATTGATTTTTTAAATGAACCTTTCAACCCTCTAAACATATCATGAGTTTCCTCATCTCCATCAATACTTACCCCTATATAATCAAAGGTTTCTACTATTTTTTGAGCATTTGAGTTATTTATATAAAGACCGTTTGATGACAAATAAGTGACAATCCCTTTTTCTTTTGCATACAATGCAATTTCAAAGATATCTTTTCGTACCAATGGCTCACCGCCAGAAAAAATTATAAATTTTATTTTATTTTGAACAAACTCATCAATTGTTTGCTTAATGATTTCAGTAGTTAAAACGTCAACGCTATCTAAACTTGCTTTTGAATAACAATGTAAACACGAAAGATTGCAACGATTTGTAAAATTCCAAATAACAATCGCGCCGTCAAGAACTCGAGATGGCCTTGCATCAATTGAAGTTTTTAATAAATTTGATAATCTAAACATCTTATTCCTTTTTGATTGATTTGTATGACAAAATATAGTCGCTTAATGCCTCATACTCAGCTGAAGAAAGTTGAAATGCTGGCATCACAGTTCGTTTATAACCTAAATTTCGAAAACTTTCTTGTGGATTATTAATATGAGCTATAATTTCCCCACTTGTACGATGATTTGCTATCTCTTCAAATGAGGGTCCAAAGGCAAGTGAAGTTTGATGATGGCAACCCCAACAGTATTTTTCAAAAACTATCTTTCCATCAAGACAAAAAGCAGATGAAAACACAACAAAACAAGTAAATATAACTTTCAAAAAAACTCCTTAATTGAAAAATTTTATCATAATATAAGAATATTTAAATTGACTTTGGTCAAACACAACACAGTAACCCTTAGTTATAATACATAATAAGATATTGAAAGTTGGATTACATATGGTTGATTTTTTAAAATACATAAAAGCAGTTGGAACTGGTCCTCGGCATAATAGAGACTTGTCTAAAGAAGAGTCATTTGATGCGATGAATCAGATTTTAAGGGGTAACGTTCCAAATGAAATTATTGGAGCTTTTTTACTCGGATGGAGAGTAAAAAGTGAAACAGCGGGAGAGTTTATTGGAGCTGTTGAAGCATTTGATAGCTTTATAAAAAAATGTGAAATTCCAAATTCAATAGAATTAGGTTATCCATATGATGGAAAGAATGATAATCCATATTTATTTACACTTATAGCATCTTTTTTGGAAAAATTTGAGATAAATTTAGTACTTTGTGGAGACAATCTAGACCATGCAAAAAGTGGGCTTACAGTCAAAGAAGTTTGCGACAATACAAAACTTAAGGAAAATATTTTTTATTTTAATAGGGATGAGATTTTTCCAGCATTATCAAAGTTAAATAGTATTAGAGAAAATCTACAAATTAGAACTTCACTAAATAGCATCGAAAAACTAACAGGTTTTGCTTCTAGTGAAGTAGGGATTTTAGGAGCTTTTCATAAACCTTTTGTGGACAAATATATCCAAATTTATAAAAATCGTTATAAAAAATTTGCCGTTATCAAAGGAAGCGAAGGAAGTCTTGAAATATTTGGAAAATGCAAAATTTGGATTTGTAAAGGGGAACAAATAGAAGAACTAACTATCGATCCTGCTGATTTTGGCGTAACTTACCAAAAATCTTGGGAGAAAATTACGATGGAAGAATCATTAGAGATGATAGGAAATCCAAGTGATGAACTTTTAAAACTCGCTAAACTCAATACAGCTGTAATATTGTATATTTACAGTGATAATTTCAAAAGCATCGAAGAGGTATTCGCTTTATTATGATTCTTCATTTGCTTTGGAAGATTCTCTCAATCTTTTAAGCTTTTTTACAGTTTTCTCATCTTTTCCGGTCATTTGATTTGCTTATTACCAATAAAAATTATTGATTGTTGTCATTTTCAAAAACAATAATTTTTAATATTATTCTCAAAAATTAATTTGGAGTTTCCATGAAATATATTTTGTTCATTCCGCTTTTTATTACTAGCTTATTGTCTTCGAATCTTGACAATGCCTGTAAAAGTTGTCATCTTAATATTTATACAGAATATTATGGTTCGATTCATGCCACATCAGCTCCAAAAGATGATGCGATCCATAAAGCAGTTTGGGACAAACACCCAAACAAAGATAAAAATGACTACACTTGTAAAGAGTGTCACACTCCAAATGAAGTAGAAAAAAGTATCTCTTGTGTTGATTGTCATACAATTTCTAGCTTCAAAGAAGACAAAATTCATAATCATAATATCAAAACTACAAAAGAAAAATATTTTTATTCAGCTGATATTGCACAAAAAGGAAAAATACAAAACTTTAAAAAAGAAAATGGCTTTATGGGATTTTTTAACAAAAGTAATGGCTCTCCTTATCATTCAATAGATTATACAAATGAAAATTATTATAATAGTAAAATGTGTATGGGTTGTCATTCACACAACACAAATGACAAAGCAATTGATGCTTGTAGAATAGCAATGCCCACAACAAAAGAAACTAATTGTATCACTTGCCATATGCCTCAAGTCAATGGAAGTGCTACTTCGATCAAGATTACCAAAACACATGCGTATCATGGTTTTGCTGGAGTCCATAATGCTCCTCAAATGTTAAGTAAATATTTGGAAATAAAAATATCACAAACAAAAAATGGTTTTGATGTATCGTTACACAATACTTCTCCTCATCCATTTTTGCTTCAACCCCTCAGAGTTGCAAAGCTCACCATCAAAATAAATAGTAAAAAACTTTCTCCTATTCTTTTTGCAAGAATTTTAGGTGATGAGAAAAATAACCCTACAATGCCTTGGGATGCTACAAAAGTTTTGAGCGATACGATGCTTAAAGCAAACGAAAAGAGAAGTTTTCATTTTAGTGAAAACCTAAAAAATGGTGATATGGTAGAAGCTGAATTTGGTTTTTTTGTGCTTAATCCAAAAGCAAAAGAGAAACTAGAGCTCCAAAATAATGAAACAGCAAATAAGTTTACGGTTTTTAAATCTGAGATATTAAAAATAAAATAAAGGGTATAGAGTGAGTGAATTTTTAGGAAAAGCTCAAAAATCACAGTTTGATGGACAATTTCCAGATGGACATCCTGTGAGGGTGTATCTGGAAGAAAATATCTTAATAAGAGATTTGATTGAACAACTTATACATATAAATGTGCAAGAGGATTTTGAAAATTTTGAAAAAGTATTTATGAAGCTCTCATCAGTTGAAAAACATTTTGCACGAAAAGAAAATCAACTTTTCCCATATCTTGAAAAATACGGCTGGACTAGCCCAAGCCAAGGTATGTGGTCGTTTCATGATCAAATTCGTGAAAATATAAAACTCGTAAAAATAGCACTTGAAAATAAGGATATTATTGATATTTGTAATATATTTCAAACTGTCACAGTTGAGTTAGAGCAAATTATGCAAGTGGAAGAGAAGAGATTACTTCCTCGAGCAATGGAACTTCTAAGTGTTGATGATTGGAAAGAGTTTAGAGAAGGAGATACAGAAATAGGATGGATGTTTGATAATCCGCCAACATCCTATCCAGAACCTGAATATATCCATCCAAAAGATGATACAAAAAAACGAAAACTTCCATTTACTCTTGAAGATAAAACACATTTTGATGAGGGATATTTGACACCACAGCAAGTAAATAATATTTTCAAATACCTTCCTGTTGATATTACTTATACAGATGAAAATGATAGAGTTGTTTTTTACAATCGCGGAGATGAACGAATTTTCCCAAGGAGTGCTGGCATTATAGGTCGTGAAGTCAAATTTTGTCATCCACCAAAAAGTGTAGGCCAGGTTCTTCGAATCCTTAGTGAATTTAAAAAAGGAACTCGCGATGTAGCTGAATTTTGGATACAGTTTAAAGAAAAATTTATCCATATTCGATATTTTGCCGTTCGTGAAGATGGTGTGTATAAAGGTGTGATTGAGATGAGTCAAGATGTTACAGAGATAAAAATACTTGAAGGTCAAAAGAGATTATTGGAGTGGGATTGATAAATTTGAAGTCACCTCTTCAAACAAAGTTGTGGAGAAAAGAGAAGCAGCTTAATCTTTAAAAGGTAACTTTTTTAGAATTTAACTGCCAAATTTTAGAATTCGTTTGAAATCATCAAAAAATATGGAGAAAAATATGCCAGTAAAAATGATTATAAGTTTATCAATGTGTGCCATGTGTTTAGAAGGTAGTGTTAAAAATGGAAAAACTATCTATGAAGTTAATTGTGCAAATTGTCATAGTATTAATATGAGTGGGGGGATGGGAAAAGATTTTAATTTGGTTTCATATGCTAGAAAGAAGGAGGATATCAAAGCTTATGTACAAAATCCATCTGGAGAGTTTAGACGATTTGGCTATACATCAAATGCGATGCCAAAATTTGATATAAGTGATGAAGATGCGACAGATGTAGCAGAATTTATTGACTCACTTCAGCCCTTTAAAGAATGGATGAGAAAATAAACTTGAAGATATATATCTTAGTAGATTATTTGAGTTTTTATCCCCTCATAAATTTTTAAAAATTCACCTTCTAGTCTTAACTCTTTTGCTAATTCAGGTCGAACAATCAAAGAATACCATTGTGTAATTATCTTATCCCCTTTTTGAAGAGGAAATTCATAATGGATAGTTTTTGATTGGTTTGCCCCTAAATTATTTTTAAATAAGACTCCTTTTGCTTGTGGAGGTAAAACTTCAACTCCAGCATCATTTTTATAAGTAACCGTAAATGTTGCTTCTTTGTCTTCAAGCGGAGATGCTTTAAAGTTTTTCCAAATAATGTTTCCATCTCTCTCAATGGTAGTTTGTCCATATTTGAGTCTCATTGGTTGTAAAATAAGGGGATGCCCCATTTTATTTTTGATTGTTAAATCAAATCCTTTCTTTGTTTTGATAAGTTTTAACTCTACTGCTTTTTTAATCATTTCATTTGAACGAATACCTAAAAAATCATGAGTCGCATAATTTGAACGACCCTTTTTATCTACTTTAACGGGGCTTCCATTTGTTTTTGGCATATGACAACCAACGCAATCACTTTGCGGCTCTATTGGCTCACTTTTTGTATTACAAATTTCAACACCAAAACTATTGTATTTATGAGAATGACACCCCATACAAACTCTAGAATTTTGATATATTTCATTCGATTGACTATCGTGTTTATCACTCATATCAGGATCTTTGATATTCGCAAAGAAAGTTGGTTTTCCACCACTGTAATTATAAAAATTGATGTTTTGATGTTTTGCTTCCATCACTTTTGTAATTTGATGACAATAAAAACAACTTACTCCATCATTTTCTTCTGTACTTTTATAATTTGGCTTCTCTTCCCCATTTTTTAATGCAAGAAGATTAGAAGCAACAGGCGAATGACAAAAAGCACAATCATATTTTTCAAGGGTTGTTTTTTCTTTAACTGCTCTATGAAAAGGGTCTTTGTGGATTGATGATAGATGATGCATGGAACCTTTATGCTCTTCATAAATATTGTCGTGGCATTCAGCACAACTTTTTGAGTCTAAATAATTTCCAGTAAGAGATTTAAAAACTAAAAAACAAAATATAAAAATTTTCATCAGAAATCCTTTTTTACTTTTGAGTTTTTAAAAAATCTTCCCCAAAGAGGGGAAGAAAGAGAGATTAAGCACCAGGAATAGTTTGTCTGTGCTCAACAGAATAAGTAAATGTAGGAGTTGTAAGTCCTTCAATATATTTTACAAATTCACCAGTATGAGAATCATAGATACCTATTCTTCCAGCATTCCATTCACTTATCATTGTCCATTGACCATGATTTGCAGGTTCTGCGTGAAGAATTCTAGGAACTACAGCTTTACCATCTTTATCTTTTACAGTTGGAACTTTCCAAGTTTTAAGAACTTTTTTAGTTTTACCATCTATAAGTTGCCCTTCAGTAGTACCAACTTTGATAATTCTAGCAGTTTCAAGATGTTGTTTGTCTATTAAATGTACTTCATTCCAAACAGCAGGGCTTCCAAGAACATTATCTGCCCAAATATATGGTGTATGCTCACTTGTTCCAACGAACAATGCTCCACCACCTGTTGGGATGTGTCTTACGATATCCCAGTTGTTATCCCAAATAGAAACACTTCCAACATTCATATTTACAGTTGCATGAAGTTGTCCATATTTTTCATTTAACCAGCTTGAACCTTGACCTGGATGTGGTTTACTTCCAGCACCTGTATAAACTTTAGATACAAGTGATTTTGTTTTAAAGTCAACAATACCAACAACATCACTTCCTTGAGAAGCGATCATATAGTATCTTCCCATCTCTTTACCTTCATTCAAGAATGCATCATGAAGAATTTTTCCAATTCCTGGGATATCCCCAACGATAGGGAAATCTGGTTTTGAATAATCGATGATATAAACATGTCCAGCATCTTTAAGTGCCATAGCAAAATAAGGACCGTATGGAGTATCTGCAATTGAAGCTACCCTACTTTCACCAATATTTCCATCCATATCAATAACACTTGATGTTGGATACACTTTTAAAGGCTCAAGAGTCATAGCATCAAGCATAACAGCTCCACCTGGAGTATAATTTCCAGCTAATAAATATTTTCCATCTGGAGAAACACCAAGTCCACGAGACTCACTTCCAACTCTAACTTCAGCAATTTTTTGTTGACCTGGAGTATTTAAGTCATACATTGTTACAAGTCCATCTCTTGAGATAGAATAAGCATATCGTGGCATTCTTTTATTTGTAACAGTTACATGCACAGCGAAACCAGCTGGATGTCTTGATAAAATTTTCCCAGTTGTTCCATCAATAAAAGTTACTTTTGAAGCATCTCTTTCAGTTACAAATACGATATCCATTACATTTTTAACATCTTTAGGATCTGGATATTTTTTTGCTAAATCAGCAGCTTTATTGAATGTTCTCCATTTTGATTTTACATTTGGTAAAGTTAGAACATCTATCTTTTTCCCAGCAAATTTTTGAAGATAATCAACCATTTGTGACGCTTCTTGTTTAGACAGAGAACCTTTAAATGGAGGCATTGCAGTTCCAGATCTTCCTTCCATAATTACATCTGCTAAAAACATTGAAGTTTTATCTTTAAGTTTTTCTGGTCTAATATCACTACCAACACCACCTTGATGCATAGGACCATGACAGCCTTGACACTCTAATTCGTATACTTTTTCAGCATCAAAACCAGCACCAGATAAGCTCATACTACCTAAAACTACAACTGAAGCAACTGCACTTAAAAACTTTTTCATCCTAATTCCTTTTTGATTTAATTCAATCTAAATAGCCTCATAATGATTGAGGCTATCACCTATTTTTCGTTTTCTAATCTTTTTTTCTCTTGAGCATATATCCAAAACATCGGTAAAATAATCACCGTATGTAAAAATAAAGTCAATGTCATAGGTCCTTGGTTGAGCATAGCAAAAAAGCTAGGCACAACATCTGTTAATGGTTCAATCATCTCGTTCTCCTTATCTTGTGTGAATTTTAGATTTACCAATAGTTAGTAAATCTAAAATCAAATAAACAAATCCAATAAATGTCACAACACCCATAGCAAGCCTCCAAGCCATACCTTGTAGGAACCAAAGAGCATCTTGAGATACAAAGTATCCTTCCCATGTAGCTCCCATTTGAGCTCTCTCAACTAAAACTTGTCCGTATCCTGCGATAGTTAAAGATATTGTCATACCCATAACACCAAAAGTAATTAAACCTAGTGCCATTTTTGATGCAAAAGTAGATCTCATAGCTTTAATACCATTTGTCCCTTGAACACCTAAATAAAACATACCAATTAAAATAGTTGCATATGCTCCAAAGAATGCCAAGTGTCCGTGTGCTGAAGTAAATTGTGTACCGTGAGTATAAATATTTACTTGTGGTAATGTGTGGAAGAATCCCCAAATACCAGCACCCAAAAAGTTACCAAAAGCATTTGTAACAAACCAAGCAAATGCTGGAGAGTTATTTTGTGTAGCTTCTTGTCCTTCTGCATGTTTCGCTCCTGTTTCTTTTCCCCAGTCATAAACAACATGGACAAACATAGCTACAAGAGGAACAGGCTCAAGTGCACTAAATAATGCCCCGATTTCCCACCAGTATTCAGGTGTTCCGATCCAGAAGTAATGGTGTCCAAGACCTAAGATTCCAGAACCAAATAGCATAGCAACTTCAATCCATAACCACATCTCAACTACTTCTCTTCTTGCACCTATCATTTTGATAAGACCCCAAGCAGCAAGTGCACCAACGAAAACTTCCCAAGTAGCTTCAACCCATAAGTGGATTACCCACCACCACCAAAATTGGTCAACTGAGACATTATCTGTAAAGAACATACCTGCAAGATAAAGTCCAGCAAGGGCCATCAAGTCTGCCATAATAACAGTCATAATTCCTGTTCTTTCCCCTTTAATTGCTGTTGCGAACGTATTGTAAACGAAAATAAGAACAACAACAGTAATACCAAGATCGGCCCATCTTGGAGCTTCAAGATATTCCCTTCCTTCATTAATTAACCAAATAGTACTTTCACTTGCCGGTCCAACTTGCACTAAAATATATACCAAAACAACAACTGTAACAGCAGCTGTTAGCACATAAAATCCTAATTTTCCAAGTTTTATCCCAACTGTTTCAATACCAGTTTCATCAGGTAACAAAAAGTACACAGACCCAATCATTGCATACAGCATCCATACTACAAGAGCATTGATATGTACCATTCTTGCAACACTAAAATCAAACAATTCAAACAAAAAGCTAGGATATATGAATTGAACTGCTGCAATAAGCCCCATCAAAAGTTGAGCCCCAAAAAGTACAGCTGCAACTGTAAAATACATAATTCCTAATTTTTGTGATTCGTATTTAAGATTACTTGCCATGTATTGCTCCTTGCATTCTTCCAAAGTTTCTAGGGAAACCATTTGTATCAATTGAAGACATATGTTTTAAAAATGCCACAAGTCCTTTTGCTTCTTCCGCTGTAATACCAAGATCTGGCATCATTCTTTCATGTGTAGGATATTTTGATGGATTCATTAAAAATTCTGCCATCGCTTCTTCTTTGGTTTGTTTTCCTGTTAAAGCCATCATAGAACCTTCTGGTCCCCAAGCTGGATCAAGCCAGGCTTTAGTTAAGTCTGGTGCATAATACGCTCCATTTCCAAGTATCGTATGACAATTCATACAGTTTTTAGCTTGACTTCCTAATTTTCCCAAGTGTAATAAATCAGCAGCTTCTTGCTCACTATAATCATCTCTACCAAAGAATTTTTCTTTTTCACCAATTACTGGCACCTCATGTCCTCTTTTATCACTCATCTCGTAAGTGATTTTATAATTAATAACCGTAGGAGCTGGAACTCTTTTTGTTACTTTATTTTGCAAGTCACTCTCCGTTCCCATTGCAATTTGACTTGACGTATCAAACGTAAGCCAAATCAACAAAATTGACGAAAACCCAGTTACCCAAGCAGCTGATCTTGCCCAAAATCGATTGTCTGTCCATACGGAAACTTGCTTAGACATATGCTTCTCCTTTTTTTTAATTTTCATATCTTTCATCAACTCTTTGATTGAGATAATAATACAAATGTGGTAAAGTAAGATAAGCGACCATTGATACCATCAAAGCTTTGACTGTAAAAGGCTCACTTCCTATCTTCGTTGCCATATAATACATACAATATGTTTGTAAACCCCAAAATAAATATGCAAAAGGCATATATATACCTTTAAGCACTTCCATTTTAACAAGTGTATAAATAGCTACAAAAAAAAGTCCGAACAAAAGTACGAACGACGCCGATAAAAAAATTGGTAAGAAATCGTTAACCGCTATTTCCGGTCTTATGATAGTTGCTTCTAACATGACATATTCTCCTAAAATCTTTATCTTAATTGCTATTATAAAGAAATAATTAAGATATTTACTTGACCATGGTCAAGTAAATTAAATATTTTAAAAATATAAAAATGAAGCCAGAAGAGTTGCTATAAATAGCGTAAAAAAGCCTATACATAGGTTGGTTTTGGAAGATGTTAAATTATATTTTACTTGGCATTTTGAACCAAGCCAAATTGCAGGAGAGAGAGAAAACACTATTAAGACAAAAATAAAAACTAAAAAAATTACTATATTTGTTATTGAATCTAATTGCATAATATTTTAAGTCCATTCAAATCTTTGATAACTATTGGATTTGTTGATTCTAAGAAAGTATTCTGTTTAAATTTTTTTAAAATTCTAGAGATAGTTTCAGCAGTTGTATTAAGTTCAAAAGCAATATTTTTATGTTTCATAGTACTAATAGTTTGTGCATTATTTATTATAAATTTTGCAAGTTTAAAATCTATGCCAAGCGAGGTTTCTCGTTCAAATGAATTCATAAGATACTTCACCTTCATACTGAGAGATTTAATAATTGCTTGTAATAAAACGACATCACTAAAAAAATATTTCATAAATTTCTTTCTATCTATAACTAAAACTTCACACCCTTCTAGAGCCTCAGTTGTAGCTGGATAATTCATTTGTTCAAACATAGTGACTTCAGCGATAATTACCCCTGGAGACATAGTGTGAATATAAACTTGCTTCAAGCTTCCTTGGTTTTTTAAAATTTTAAGATAGCCTTTTCTTAGATAATAAATATAATCCGGCTTGTCTCCTTCATAAAATAAAATTTCACCTGCTGAAAGATTCTTTATGGTACAAATTTTACTTAATTCTTCTAGTTTTAAATCATCAAAAGATGCAAAATATCGTATCTCTCTTAATATTTCTTTCATGAATTCCCTTTTATTAAGTTCTATTTAACAAAATTATACTAAATAAATGTTAAAATCAAGAATGTATTTAAATCATTGAAAACAAATACATAAATCTCACATATACTTTGGATTTATGTGTTTATTAATATTATTAAGACTTATGCTATTCATAAGCTTCAATAATATATAATTTTAATTATTATAGGGGGAGTATAAAATGAAAGAAAAAGTTAAAGAAACATCATATCGTATAAAAAGATATTGGGCTTATCTTATTGCGACTATTATATCTGTGGGTTTACCATTTATCCAAATTGGTGGAAATCAAATATTTTTGTTATCGTTTGATAAAAAACAACTTCATTTAATGGGTACAGTATTTGATATGCAAGAACTTTATCTTATGCCTTTTTTATTAATGTTGCTGTTTTTGGGTATTTTTGCTGTTACTGCCATTGGAGGACGCGCATGGTGTGGATGGGCATGTCCTCAGACAATTTTCAGGGTTGTTTATAGAGATTTTATTGAATCAACACTGTTAGGAATGAGAAGAATTAAGAATAAGCAAAAAGATCCTGATTATACTAAGTCAGGGATGAAAGTAAAAAAAGCAATAGCGATTATCATTTGGTCTGTTATAGCTCTATTGGCTGCTGCAGACTTTATATGGTTTTTTATCCCTCCTGCGGACTTTTTTGCATATTTAGCAGATCCTGCTGAACATACTACAATGATTGGATTTGTTTTAGGTATCGCTGCATTTTTAGTGTATGATGTTGTATTTTTACAAGAAAACTTCTGTGTTTATGTATGCCCTTATTCAAGAGTTCAATCTGTGCTTTATGATGATGATACAGTTCAAGCCATTTATAATCCGCATAGAGGTGGTGAGATTTATGATACTCAAAAGCAAAAAATTGTTTTTAAAGCTAAAGATTTAGCAAATCCAACTGATGAATGTACGGCTTGTGAGAGTTGTGTAACTGTTTGTCCTACACATATTGATATTAGAAAAGGTACTCAGCTAGAATGTATCAATTGCCTAGAGTGTGTTGATGCCTGTACTACAGTTATGGGGAAACTCGGGAAAGAGAGTCTTGTGCAATGGTCGAGCACTAATGATGTTATTAACAATAAAGGGTTGAACCTCATCAGAGGGAAAAGTATTAGCTATGCGATTGCTCTTTTAGTAATTATTGGGATGTTATTTGTTATGGGTGGAAAAAAAGAATATATGCTTTTAAATATAAACAAAACAACTCAATTATATAAAATTAATGAAGGAAATGAAGTTACAAATAGTTTTTTATTATTATTTCAAAACACCCAAAAAGAGAGTTATACTTATAACTTAGAGGTAATTGGTGCCTACAAAGGAAAAATTGAAATTCAACGATTTGAACCATTCAAATTAAGTAAAGGGAAATTAGCCAAAAAAGTTATTAAACTTTCAACAAAAGAATTATTAGTTGATAATATGAGAAAAGATACTCCTATTACAATTACTTTAAAAGCTTATGCTATTGAAAATCCAACAAAAGTGATGGTAACAAGAGAAGCTGTATTTATTTTTCCAAGAAGTGATAAATTAAAGAAATAAATTTCTTAAGAATTGAAACTACAAGCCTGAGTCAAATAGGACTTAGGCTTTTTTTGTTAAAATACATTTGTATAAAATAAAAAGGAAGAGAAATGCCAGTATTAGATAGTTTTAAAGTTGATCATACTATTATGACAGCACCTGCTGTTAGAATTGCTAAGAAAATGAAAAGTAAAAGTGGAGATGATATAACTGTATATGATATCAGAATCCACAAGCCAAATGAGGACAAAATGACAGGAAAGGGGATGCATACACTTGAACATCTTTTTGCTGGTTTTATCAGAGAACATCTCAATGGAGATGATGTTGAAATTATTGATTGTTCACCGATGGGATGCAGAACTGGCTTTTATATGAGCCTTTTAGGAAGTCCAACTGCTAAGGAAGTTGCAAAAGCTGTTAAAAAAGCGATGAAGGATGTACTAAAAGTTAAAAGTGAAGCAGATATTCCAGAACTTAATGTTTATCAATGTGGAACATACAAAATGCATTCTTTAAAAGATGCAAAAAAAACAGCCTCGTATGTGATAGCCAATGGTGTTGGCGTAATGGATAATGATTTATTATTATTAAGCGATGATAAAATAAGAGAACTAGGGATCTAAATGATTAGTCAACAAGAGATACTATTTTTTCAAGACTTATTTCAAAAAGCTCCAAATAGTATTTTTTTACATATTGATAACAACTGTTCCGATATTAAAAAAATACTTGAAGATTTTATAGGTATCATTGATGGTGTACTCAAATATAAAGATTTTCAAACTTTAAATCTTGAAAGATTTCGATTAACGGCTAGGGATTTTGAATATGTCGTAGTATCAAATTGTTTGAAAGATTTAACAAATAAAGATAAATTTATTCAAGAAATTTATCATTCACTTGAAAATTCAGCAAATATCATATTGATAGAAGAGAAGAAGAATAATAATTTATTGGAAATGATAGGTATACTAGATAGAAATGATTTTAGAGCAACAAATTCCATTGATATTTTTGAAAATTTCAATCTTGCAATAGCCAAAAAAATGCATATGTGGGGCAATGGACTATAGAATAACAAACGATGGAAGTAAAACACTATTTTCATCAAAATATAATCAAACTTTTCATAGCATACAAGACGGTGCTTTAAGTGAAGCACTTCATAAGCATATTCTTCCTGCTTTTGCATTATTTGAAAAAGTTGAAAAACTCCATATTTTGGATATCTGTTTTGGATTAGGATACAATACTTTTGGAACAATTTATCATTTATTGGAAAATAATTTAACTCAAAAAGTAAAATTTTATTCTCCTGAATTTGATGAAACTTTAATCAGCTCACTTAAAGGATTTGAATATCCAGAACAATTTAGTTCAATTAAACATATTATAAATGAACTATCAGAAAATAAGTATTATAAAGATGAGCAATTTGAAATTGAACTTTATATAGGTGATGCCAGGGGATACATTCAGCAACTTAGTCAAATAGATATTATTTATCAGGATCCATTTAGTAGTGATATCAATAAAGAACTTTGGACGAAAGAATACTTTTTCGATATTGCTAAAATTTGCTCGCGAAGATCTGTTATTACAACTTATTCTATAGCTTCACCCGTAAGAATGTCAATTTATGAAAATAATTTCTACATTTATGAATATCAATCAAACACAAAAAAGAAAAGCACAATAGCCTCAAATTTCAAAATTGAAAGTGACTCAAACATAGAAGTCAAATGGATAAATATGGAAAAGAAACAATTAAACAGTCCAAATGCTATCTCGTTATCAGATTATAAATAAAATATTTACAATTTATCTCTTCGAATCATTAGCCATTTCTTGAATTGCTTTTTTCATAAGTTCAATATGATAATTTTCTTGATAATTTATAAATTCAAAGAACTTTGATAACTCATCATCTTTAACCGCAAGAGCTAACTTTTGGCATTCTTCTTTAGCCATTTTTTCTTCTTCAATACCATCAATAAGAAATTGTTCAATATCATTTCTTTGATAAATTTCTCTCAAAAGTGTTCTTGGAATAGCCAATATACCCATAATTGCAAGCATATTTCCAAAACATTTCAAATGATAGTGCGACTCATCGATTAGATCCTGATAGACATTATATAACATGATTTCATTTGTATAATTTTGCATATAAGAATAAACCATAATCAGCTCATATTCTTTATAGGTTTCTTCAAAAAGAAAGATTGTAAGAGCGTCAACAGATTCTTTAGTTAAAACTTTATCTTGGTAAATCCTCTCTTTACTAAAAGCTGTAATAGATTGATCATCTGATACTACAAGAAATCTATTGAGTTTAGTAATAAAATAATACTCATCACTTAACATTCTTGCAAATAAAGGATTTTCAAGATCATAATTTTTAATCATCAATTGAATCTCATCGATAATATAATTGAAAGCATTAAAAAAAGTCTTTTTTGCAAAGTCAATTGCATATCTATCATAATTATATGAAATATCCTTGTCTCTTAACTCATTTCCCAACCACTTAAGATGACGAAATTCGATTTGAGACATTTCATAGAGTTCATTTTTAATATTTTCATCAGAAATCGAGAAAGAAGTAAAAAGTATTTTTAACCACAATTCATGTTTTAATTGGTATATTTCATTTAATTTCATTTTCTTTCTCCCCTTCGTTAAAACTTTCCATCCCCTCGCAAGATTCTTTTAATTCTAAAGAACACATATCTTCAGTACCCCCAGCTTCTTTATTTATTTTATGTAGCAATGATGCTTCAAAAGCTTTAATTACCATCATCGAGCAAGCCCGTTGCCTTTCTGGAGCATCTGCAAGTTTTATTTCAAGTCTTTTGGCTGCTTCTGATGCATAAATTAAATCCATTCCTTTAATCATTTCAGTAAACAGTGATCCAGCGATTACGGTATCCTGACAAGCATTACACCCATATTTTATATCCGATATCATATCTTCGTTACTTAATTGAAGATAAATTAAAGCAAACTCACCTGTTTTAGTATCAACTCCCATTCCAGTGCAAGTTGGATTTTCCATTTGCCCATAATTCTTTGGAGCCATCATGTGTTCAAGTATTTCAGCAGTCACATTTTGAATCTGATGTTCATTTAAATCTACCATTCTTTTTCCTTAAATTAAATTCTTTCTGGTCTTGTATCTTTGAATGCTAAAGATGGAGCTTTTTGAAGTATATCCAATGCCCCCTTGTCTATCATGAGTTGAGCCATCTTAACTCCTAGAATTTCATATTCATTTAGATTGACAGTGAGGCTTTCCTTGATAACATTTGTCCCATCAGGATACCCTATCATGGTTTGTAAAGTGATATTGTCCTCATTAATGATTGCATTACAAGCAACTGGCGCAGAACACCCAGCATGTATCGCGGCAATAAAATCCCTCTCTACCTTTGTACATACAAAAGTTGGCACATGATTTAAAATCATAGCAATCTCTCTGACTTTTTCATCTTGAGAAATAATCTCTATTCCAAGAGCTGCTTGACCCATCGGCGGTATCATCATATCTAAAGGAAGTTTTTGTACATAAGGAATATCTTTAAGCAAGTCCAACCTATAAAGGCCAATATAAGCTAGGATAATTGCATCATATTGATCTTCTGCAAGTTTTCTCAATCTTGTATTGACATTTCCTCTCAAATCCTCCACTTTCAAATCAGGTCTAATTTTTAGTAGCTGCATTCTTCTTCGTAAACTTGTTGTTCCTACAACAGCACCAACTGGAAGTTCTTCTAATGAATTATATTGATGAGATAAAAATACATCACTCTGATCTTGTCTTTCAGTAATTGCCACAAGCTCCAATCCTTCAGGAATAAATGTAGGAACATCCTTAAGGCTATGCACAGCCATATGAGCATTTCCAGCTAACATTTCATCTTCAAGCTCTTTTGTAAAATGACCCTTACCACCTATTAAAGCAAGTGGCTTATCTAACACTTTATCACCATTTGAGGTAATTAAATTAAGTTCAACTTCAATATTTGGATATATGGTCTCTATTTGTTCTTTGACAAAATATGCTTGCCAAAGGGCTAAATCACTTCTTCTTGTTGCTATTACTATTTTATCCATTATTTTATTTTTCCTTTGTATTTAGTTCTTGCCACATCTACTTCACCATTTAAAAACAGTATCGGTGTTCCATTGATAAATGCCTTGTCTGCTAGATTTATCTCCTCTTCCAAACTTTTTGTAATAGTTATATTATTCAGTTCATTGAGAGTAAATGCTGTTTTGAATACTTTATTAAAAGCATCTAATGCTTTCTGATTATCTTTAAGTTCATAAGGGTCAAAAAACTTCTCAAAATTTGCAGTATAAAGTCTATATGTTACATCTTTTAGTCCTTTAGCTTCTGCTAATTTACTTGCTTTTGTAATAGTTTTTGCTGTTGGATGCATATCAAGTGGAAATGAAAAATAGTAAAGTGCAAAAATTGTAGGATTTGCTTTGACTATTTTTATAATTTCTGACATATCAACAATACAATTTGGACACAATGGATCACTAAAGATAACTAATTTATTTTTAGCATTGATATTTCCAGCAATGAGTCTTTTTTTATCATAATACTCAGCACTTAAAGTAGGATGCATCAACCTTTTGTAATCAAAACCAGTAAGCTTTTTTAATTCGCTTGTGATTTCAGTTCCATTTGAAAATAAAATATCATTCGTATTAACATTTTTTCCTTGATAAACTAATGCGATAGAAAAAAGATATCCTGTCCAATTATTCTCTAATTTTTTAGAAAATACCAATTTTAAATCTTTGAGTTGAACTACTGGATTATCGTTTATCCTTTGTTTTTCATAAGAGTAAACTTTTTTTTCTACACCCCCATTTGCCTGAACACTAATGGTTAATAGACTTACTATCGTCAATAACTTCAACATCGATAATCTCATCATCATCGTATCTCCTTCTTTTTTGTTTATATGTAAATTGTTGTTCTTGATATTCAGAAAAACTCCCGTTGGAATTGGTTTTTGAGGCAATCTTAAATTTGAAAATCTTGGTTAGAATCCTCGTAAGTATCCCAAATTGAAGTAATATTCCTACTATATCAGTTAAAAATCCAGGGATAATAAGTAAAATAGCCCCGATAGCATTTGCAACATTTTGTTTGATAAAATCCTCTTGAGTTGTCTCCCCTTTTGTAAGGCTTTTGATATTCATCATTAGGGAATATTTGAAATTTTTAAGCAAAAACATCCCAATAAAAGCGGAAATCACTATCTCCAAAAATGTATACAATCCACCAAGCATAGAAGCAAAATAAGTAGAAACTATCACTTCTAAAAATAGATATAAAAAGATATAAATCACTCTCAAGTACCCCTTTGTTTTTTAAACTTTGATTGTACCAAAAAAGATTTAAAGTTTGAGATTGAAAGGTTTTGTCGTGAATCTTTTTAGTAAATCACAGCACTTGTATATCCAACAACCCTTGTATCATCTTTTGTGACATCAGCACTTGTACGATAGTCAAGAAGTCTACTTTTGAGCCCTTTTCTTTTACTTACTTCAATAAGTGCTTTTACCCCAACTCCTCCACAAGCTTCGCAACCTTTTTCCCAAATAGTAAGGTCTAATGTGGCAATGGCTTCAAGGCAGATGCTATCAAGTTGATTTGCTTTTGACTGGTGATAAAAATGGCTTAAATCAGTGCTAATGACCACAAAAGTATCGCTATCTTTGAGGGCAAATTCTATCACTTTTGCGATAGATTCATAATCCACTCGACCATAAACAATCTCAACGATTTTACTATTTGGAAATGCTTTTTGGATAAATAAGCTTTGTGTTTCTGTTGAGTGTTCATTGTGAGCATCGAGATTAAAATGTAAAAAAGGAAATTGTTTTAAAAGGAGAGTTCCATAGTTCTTATCAATAACTATATCCCCACAAACAGTTGTATATCTATCAAACATCGCCACACTTCCACCATCAAATGCAACTCTATGCGATGGTCCTATGAGCAAAACTCTTTTTGGGTTGAGATTTTTCACTACACTATAAGCTATATTTGCAGTAAATCCACTATAAATATATCCAGCATGTGGCACTATAATAGCAAGTGGCTCGATATTTGTTGGTGCTTTAAAATCTGAATTTTGAAGCATAGTGTCAAAATGTGCAAATTGTTTCTCTATTTCAGTGCAACTTGCACTATAAAAAGTTCCAGCAAAACTCATATCTCTAGTGGTATAAAACACACCATCAAGTTTTTCACCACATTTTTGGCAAAGAAC
>DYPS01000003.1:32936-68657 GCA_020719775.1 Desulfosporosinus sp.
AGTTGTTTAAAAAGCTTGAGATTTTCTTTTAATTTTTCTAAATTGCCACCAAGTTCTTTTTTATAATATTTTTCATTGAAAGATTTGAGGTCAACATTTGCTCCATCAATAAGTCCAGCCATATCATTTAGCACTTCGGTTGATTCAAATCCATTTGTTACAAAAATATTTTTGAGTCCACGTTGATGAGCCAAAATGGCAATATCTCTAATATATGGATAAAAAATCGTTGGTTCGTTGTAGGTGTATGAAATGGAGTCACATTTATTGATAGTAGCAAGTTGTACAATATCCTCTGGTGAATAGTATCTCTCTTTATTAATCTTATGTTCTTGTGAAATTCCATGATTTTGACAAAAAGAACATTTAAAATTGCATCCAACAGTTCCCAAGGAGAGAGTTTTTGTTTTTGGTAAGAAGTGATAGAGTGGTTTTTTTTCAACTGGATCAACATTGATAACAGCAGGATAGCCATACACCAAACACTCAATTTTTTCTCCTGTATTTTTATTGACCCCACAAATACCAGTATTCCCAACTCCTATATGACAATAGTGCCCGCAAAGGGTGCAGATAAGTTTGTCATCTTTGCCAGATTTATAGAATTTCATTTGATTTTCTTTGCTTGGTATTTATAAATTTGTGGATGATTATCTAAACAATTCCCCTCTAGCCTTGCTTTTTTGCAAAGATGGATAAAAAAAGTATCAAAATCTTTGATATCTTCCCAAACTTGTGGCAAAAAAGTTGCTTGATTGTCACCTTGTTTTAAAATAATGCCATCAACACCGATGGTTATTTTTGATTTTAAATCTTCACTATTCTGGTACTCTACTAGGGTAGGAGGGGTGAGGATTGAAACTTCAAGGGAGATATTTGGAAGCTCATCAACACTCACTGGTCTAAATCTAGGGTCTTCAAACGCAGCTTTTTTGGCATTGGTGACCAAATCATCAAATAGTTCCCTATGTGCGATAAGTGAACCGATGCAACCTCGAAGTTGTCCATCAATTTTAAGGGTGATAAAAGTAGCACGAGGCAAAACAAATTCAGGATAGAGTTTTACTGCTTCATATTTAGAAAAACTATTTGTGCTCCCTAGAGAACTTTGTATCGCTTGCCATGCTATTTGTTTTATAAGTTCATCCATTGTGTCAACCTTTTGAATATTTTTGATTATTCTATACCAAATAAAATAATAGAGAGATATTGTGGTAAAAGTTTTTGGTTTTTCTTATGTTGAACAATGAGAATGAAAAAGGGTTTTTTTAGGGGAAAAGAGGAAACGGTCATTTTTTCCCTCGGGTTATTAAACTTTAGCTTTAGCCTTTTCATCTTTATAGTTAAAATAGATAATTACAACTACGGCAATATCTATCAAAACATCAGCAAGATTAAAAATAGCAAAATCAAACCCACAATGCCAATAAACATAATCAACCACACCTTCATGGATAAATCTATCATAAATATTACTCACACCACCTGCGATAAGGATAGATGCTGGAATATAGTAGCGATTAAAAATCTCTTGTTTAGAAAAAAGATAGAGCATACCAGCTAGAAGCATAACAATTTGGATATATTTAAGATTCCCTTCTAAAAAAGCAAACATTGAAAATGCAACCCCTTTATTATAAGCAAGCACTAAAGAGACACACTCTCCATCAACACCAAACCCACCTACAAAAAGGAGTTTAATATATTGATCAAAAGTAAATAAAACAACAATAATGGATAAAAAAAGTATTAATCTTTTCTCCATCATTTAACACAATTTACTTTTAATCAATTTCACAAGTATTTCCATTGATTCTTCTAATACTTTTTTATTCTCACATTCAAGAAGAAGTCTAATTTTATTTTCTGTACCAGAATATCTTATAAGATCTCTAATTCCTAAAGTTCTAAACCCTTGAAGCATCTCTTCAAGTCCAACTATCTCTTTCAGTGGTATTTTTGTTTCAATATTGATATTTTTCAGTATTTGTGGAGAAAGTTCAAAAGGGCTAAGGGCTTCACTTGCTTTTTTGCCACTTTTTAAGATGAGCGAAAGTACTTGAAGAGCGGAAGCCAATCCATCTCCAGTTTTAGCAACATCACTAAATATAATATGCCCACTTTGTTCTCCACCAAAATTAATATTTTTTTCTTGCATTATTTCAAGAACATATTTATCACCCACATTTGAACGATGCAGCTCTATCCCATTTTTCTTTAGGTATTCTTCCAATGCTATATTGCTCATAACAGTTGCTACGCAGCAGTTTGATGGCAATTTTCCCTCACTTTTTAAAAAAACAGCAAGAGCCCCTATAAGCTTATCTCCATCTATAACTTCCCCTTTTTCATCAACTACCACAAGCCTATCTGCATCACCATCAAGAGCAATACCTATATCTGCACGATATTCTCTTATTACTTTCCCAAGATTTTCAGGATGGAGTGCTCCACAATTATCGTTAATATTAAATCCATTTGGTTTGTTATTTAAAACGATGAGATCAGCCCCAAGTTCCTCTAAAATGGTTGGAGCAACTTTATATGCAGCACCATTTGCACAGTCAAGAACAATTCTCAAGCTGCTTAATGAAAGATTTTTTGGGAATGATGTTTTAATAGATACAATATATCTTCCTATAACATCATCGATTCTTTTTGCTTTTCCAATATTCATTCCAGTAACTTGTGAAGAAGCTAAGAGCTTATCATCAAAGAAAATTTCTTCAATTTTTGCTTCAATGTTTGAACTTAATTTATCACCTCTGCAGTTAAAAAATTTGATACCATTGTCTTCAAAAGGATTGTGTGAAGCACTTAACATTATCCCTGCATCACATCTCATAGATTCTGTTAAATATGCTATGGCAGGAGTTGGCATAGGACCTACTTGAATAACATCATAGCCAACACTCGTAAAACCGCTTACAAGGGCATTTTCTATCATATAGCCACTTCTTCTTGTGTCTTTTCCAAGAAGTATCTTTTTTGTTTTTGTAGTTGTAATTGAACTAAAATATATCCCAGCAGCTTGTGCTAGTTTAAGAGCAGTCATTACATCCAAAAAATCTCCAGCTTTTCCTCTTACTCCATCTGTTCCAAATAATTTCATTATTGACTCTTTTATCATAAATTTCAAATAGCAATTCTATCCAATTGAAACTTAAGTAGCAAAAACAAATAAACAAATATTAATTAAAGCTTATTTTAAGCACTTCTTAAGTAGTATTCCACACAAAAATTCGCTGATACTCATTAAACACAGAGTTTGGCAAATAAAAATAAAAAAATAAGAGGATTCAACCAGTATGGCAAATCATAAACAAACTGCAAAAAGAGCAAGACAAACTGTTGTAAAAACTGAAAGAAATAGATTTTACAAAACAAGAATTAAAAACATTACAAAATCGGTATTAGTTGCAATAGAATCAAATGATAAAGAAAAAGCAACTGAAGCAATGAAAACTGCTAATAAATATTTACATCATTGTGTAAGTAAAAATATTTTAAAACTTGGAACTGCTTCTAGAAAAGTAAGTAGATTACAACAAAGAATCAATTCACTTTAAGAGATTAAGCGCCCGCTTAATCTTTTTTTCTTCCAAAAACACTCAAACTTTTAAGGCAATTCAATGTTACAAGAAAAACTACAATCTTTTATAAAAAGAAGTGAAGATATTAATGAATTATTAACATCATCTGACATTTTAAATGATATCAAAAAAATGACTGAACTTTCAAAAGAGCAATCAAGCATAGCAAAAATTGTAGCAGCCGCGAAAGAATATAACCAAATCATTCAAGACATTGAAGATAATAAAATGCTTCTTGACGACAAAGAATTAGTTGATTTAGCAAAAGAAGAGCTTAAAGATTTGGAACAGAGAAAACCTATTTTAGAAGATGAAATAAAAATTCTTCTTCTTCCAAAAGATCCAAATGATGACAAAAATATCTATATTGAATTACGAGCTGGTACAGGTGGAGACGAAGCTGCACTTTTTGTTGCTGACCTTTTTAGAACTTATATAAGATATGCCGAAAATCAAGGTTGGAAAAGTGAAATTATGAATAGCAGTGAATCTGAATCTGGTGGATTTAAAGAGATGGTTTTCCTTGTAAAAGGGGAGGCTGTGTACTCTAAAATGAAATTTGAGAGTGGAATTCATAGAGTACAAAGAGTTCCCGCAACAGAATCTCAAGGAAGAGTTCATACTTCAGCCATTACGGTTGCAGTTATTCCAGAAGTAGATGATATAGAAATAGAAATAAGAGAACAAGATCTCAAAATTGATGTAATGAGAAGTAGTGGAAGTGGTGGACAATCAGTTAATACAACAGATTCAGCCGTCAGAATCACCCACTTACCTACAGGAATTGTTGTAACAAATCAGGATCAAAAATCACAACATAAAAATAAAGAAAGAGCAATGAAAGTTCTCAAAGCACGACTTTATGATATGCAAGAACAAGAAAAAATGTCTAAAGAAGATGCGAACAGAAAAGAGCAAGTAGGGACTGGGGATAGAAGTGGAAGGATCAGAACTTATAACTACCCACAAGGAAGAATAAGTGATCACAGAATCAACCTAACTTTATATCGTCTTGATGCTATTATGCAAGATGGTTTAATGAATGAAATTATTGATCCATTAACAGCTGATTATCAAGCAAGACTAATGGAAGCAGCGGGCGTTTAATTTTTTAGATAAAATTAAAGTAGCCTTTTAAAAATAGATTTGTCTATCGAGGGTAAAAAATGAAATACTATCTTCTTAAAGTTTTTTGTGAATACCTTGTTAAATTTACGCATATCAAATCTATTAAACGAGTTGACAATAATCTTTTAAAAATTGATTTTTCTAAAGATGAGATATTTTACTTTGATATTACTCGTGGAAACTCTCTGGTATACATTAAAGAAAACACCGAGAATATCAAAAAAGATTTTAAATCTCCTTTTGATATTCTACTTCAAAAGAAATTCACCAACTCACAAATCAATAGAATTTATCTTTTAAATGATGATAAAATTCTATGTATTGAAGTTATTACGAAATCGAGCTACAAAAAAGAAACTATAACTCTACAGTTTGAATTTACAGGGAAAAATGTAAATGCCATCATCGTTAATGAAAACAGGACCGTATTAGAAGCTTTAAGACATATTGATGAACAAAGCTCTTCAAGAGTTGTTAAAGTAGGGGTCAAATTACTTGATCTTCCAAAGCCTAACTTTATTTTTCAACAATTGGATTGTGAAGATATCATTGAAGAACTTAAGAATAACTATAAATTAAAAGAAGTTGCCCTTTTAAATAGTACAAAAATACAAAAAATTAATCAATTAAAAAAAGAAAAAGAAAAATTAGAAAAGATTATTCTTAAGTTAGAAGATAAAGAAATTTTGAAGCTTCAAGCAGAAGAAGTATACCAAAAAGCAAATCTTTTACTGTCAAATCTTTATCAAATCAAATCGTATGTAAAAGAAATTGAAGTGATTGATTTTAATAATAAAAAGATTAAAATTACTCTTGATGAAACCTCTTTATCCCCATCAAATTATGTCAATTTTTTATTTAAAAATTGGAAAAAAATCAAACAAAAAATAGAAAACCAGCATCTTGAATTTGAAAATTTATCTCAAAAAATAGAATTTTTAAAAAGACTTATTGAAATAATTAAACATGCTCCTTCTCTAGATGAGATAGAATTTTATCTTCCTAAAAAAGACAAAAATATTAAAAAAACAAAGAAAATGGAACCATATCAAAGCTTTTTTATTGATGGATTTAAAATAATGCTCGGTAGAGATGAGAGAGAAAATATCTATTTACTAGAGCATAGTAAAGCAAATGATTTTTGGTTTCATCTTCAAGGAAGAACGTCTGCTCATGTAATAGTTCATAATACAAAAAAAGAACTCCCTCCCTATATTATTGAAGAAGCTAGTAAAATATGTGCCAAATTCTCTAGTGATACTGGTGGTATTTTTATAGTTGACTATACACAAAGACGAAATGTCAAAATTCAATTAAAAGCAAATGTTTTGTATAATCCCTACTTTACAACAATCGTTAAAGTTTAAAAAAAGTTACATAATGCATAAAGAAGGGAATAAATGTTAGAAATTTTAAAAGATAGCAACGAAAGGATTAGAACTGGAGTCATTATTGCTGTTGTAGTAGTACTAATAGGTATCATTAATAGTAAAATTCTCACTTGGTTCTTTTTGGGTGGAGTTATGATGGTTGGTGTATCCGAAGCGATGAAACTCTTTAAAAGCGAAAGAAATTTAATTTATCTAGTTGCAGGATTTATTTGGATTTTAGCTTATTTTTATCCAAATCCTCAAGATCTGGTTTTTTTATCAATTCTTTTTTTTGCTTCCATTCTGGCTTATACAAAAACATTTGACAAAGCACTTTTTTTGCCACTTTTGTACCCACTAGTTTCTTATCTTTTCCTATTTTCTTTATATCTTTCTTTTGGGATGAATTCTCTTTTTTGGCTTTTAGTAATAGTTGCAGGAACTGACATAGGGGCTTATTTTGTTGGACGAAGCATAGGAAAAAGACAATTTTGTCCAACAAGCCCTAAGAAAACTTTGGAAGGAGTTTTTGGTGGTGTATTAATTGCAACAATATTAGGAGTTTTGCTTGCCCCTTCTACTTACGAAATTCAAACAACCCTATTTATCTCATTTATAGTTGCAATTGGATCTGTTTTTGGAGACCTTTTTGAGAGTTATCTCAAACGAGAAGCTGATGTTAAGGATAGTGGAAATTTATTACCAGGGCACGGTGGAATTTTAGACAGAACAGACGGATATCTTTTTGGTGGTGTTTTAATGTATATTTTCCTTAAACTTTTAATTATCTAAAATATGATTCTATTAGGTTCAACGGGTTCAATTGGAGTAAATACACTCCTTATCGCTAAGAGATTTCGTCTTGAAGTTGAGATTTTAGTAGCCGGAAAAAATATCAAACTTTTAAATCAACAAATTCAAGAACACAATCCGAAACTTGTCATTATTGCCAATAGCGAAGATCTATTTAAAGTAAATCATTCCAATGTCAAAGCCGGAGAAGTTGCTATTCTAAATGCAATCGAAGATAGCAAATCAAACCTTGTAGTAAATGCTCTTGTAGGATTTACCGGGTTACGTCCAACTCTAAAAGCACTTGAATGTGGAAAAAAATTAGCTTTAGCAAACAAAGAAAGTTTGGTAGCTGCTGGAAAATTTATCAATACTTCAAATATCATTCCAATTGATAGTGAACATTTTGGACTTTGGTACTTATATGATAAAACGAAAGTAATAGAAAGTCTACTCCTCACTGCAAGTGGTGGGAGTTTTAGAGATATTCCAATAGAAAAATTAAAAACAGTATCGATTAAAAATGCATTAAATCATCCGAATTGGTCGATGGGAAATAAAATTACAATTGATAGTGCAACTATGACAAATAAACTATTTGAGCTTATTGAGGCAAGATGGCTTTTTGATACTTATAAATGTGATGCGATAATTGAACCAAAATCGATTATCCATGCTCTTATCAATTTTAAAGATGGAAGCACAACAGCTCATCTAGCCAATGTTTCCATGCAGCTTCCCATTGCCTATGCGATATTGGATAAAATAGAAGAGGAGATTTTAGGAAAAGTTGATTTACTCCAAATTCAAAATCTTGAATTTCGGGCAATTGAAACATTAAGATATCCGATTTGGGAACTTAAAGAAGAGCTTTTGCATAATGATAATTTAGGTGTCGTGATAAATTCTGCCAATGATTTTGCTGTTGAAAAGTTTTTATCTGGAGCAATTGGATTTTTAGATATTGCAAAAATAAATGCAATATCTATCAATAAATTTCATAATCTCAAAGTGCAAAATAGTGATGATATTTTTTTAGCAAATGAGGAAGTGAAAAGATATGTTACTGAGTTGAAATTTTGAAAAAAGTTTTAATTTTACATGGTTGGAATGGAAGTGATTTTCCACATTGGCAGTCACACTTAGCAATGCAACTAATAGAAAATAATTACACCGTATCTTTCCCAAGCTTACCAAATAAAGATTTCCCAAATCTAAAAGAATGGTTGGAGTATTTGGATATTGAGATGAATCACTTTAAACCTGATATTGTTGTTTGTCACTCATTGGCCAATGTCCTTTGGTTTCATTATGTGAATACTTATAGTGTTGAAAGAATAGAAAAATTAATGCTTGTAGCACCAGTCAGTCCAACCTGTAGCGTGCCTGAACTCTCATCATTTTTCCCCTATCTTATTCCAAACGATTTAAAAGCAAAAGAAAAAATTATGGCTTGTAGTGACAATGACCCTTATATCACAATTAATGAGGCATATACATTGCATGATATTTTAGGAATAGGGCTTAAGGTACTTGAGGGCGCCGGACATATTAATACTTCTAGTGGATTTGGAAAACTTGATTGTGCTTTTGATTGGATAATACGATGATTTTAAGTATTGAATCGAGTTGTGATGATAGTTCAATCGCTATCACAAGAATAGCTACTTTAGAACTCATTTATCATAAAAAGATCTCTCAAGAAATAGACCACAACATCTATGGTGGTGTAGTTCCAGAGCTTGCGGCAAGACTTCATGCAGAAGCTTTACCTAAAATTTTAGAAGAGTGTAAAAATTATTTGAAAGAGTTAAAAGCGATAGCGGTTACAAATGCCCCAGGACTCAGTGTCACTCTACAAGAAGGTGTGATGATGGCAAAAGCCTTAGGCATTTCTCTTCAAATTCCACTTATCGCAGTCAATCATCTCAAAGGGCATATCTATTCTTGCTTTATAGAAAAAAAAATGACTTTTCCTATTACCGTACTTCTTGTATCAGGTGGACATACTCAGATTGTTGAGGTTGAAAGTTTAGAAAATATGGAAATCATAGGGCAAACAAGTGATGATAGCTTTGGTGAGAGTTTTGATAAAGTTGCAAAAATGCTCCATCTTGGTTATCCTGGTGGTCCTATTGTACAAAAATATGGGTTGCTTGGAGATGATACGAGTTATGATTTTCCTATACCTCTTCGGCAATCACCAAATATAGAATTTAGTTTTAGTGGATTAAAAAATGCCGTTAGAATGGCAATTTTAAACGAAGAAGAAAAAGATTTTCTTAATGAAGTGAAAATTGCAAATATTTGTGCTAGTTTTGAAAAAACAGCCATTGCTCATATTATGATGAAACTTAAAAAATATTTTAAAATGAAACCGCCAAAAAAGTTTGCTATAGTTGGTGGAGCAAGTGCAAATATTAGGCTCCGAAGTGAATGTGAAAAGCTTTGTAACCAATATAATTGTGAACTTATTTTATCACCACTCCAGTATTGTAGTGATAATGCAGCAATGATTGGGAGAGTTGCCATTGAACAATATTTAAAAAAAGATTTTACCCATTTTAACAGCCTAGATATTCAAACTAGAATAAAATAAGCAAAAGCAAACTTAAAGAAAGTTTTCTGTATTATTCGCAACTTTATGTAAAAATCATTTATAAATTTATGAAAGGAGTTCTAAATTATGCCAAAAATGAAATCAAATAGTGGTGCACTTAAAAGATTTAAAATCAAAAAAAATGGTCAAATTAAAAGAGGAAGTGCTTTCAGAAGTCACATCTTAACTAAAATGGATCAATCAAGAAAAGTTAAACTTAGAGGACCACAAACTGTAGATTCTACAGATGTCAGAAGAGTTAAAGCAATGCTTTGTAAAGCTTAATAAGCTTTTGTCCCTCCGATTTAATTCGGACAAGTTCAGTGTAAACTGACACCTAAAAATATAAATATATTGCGGTAAAGAAAGGAAATAGAATGCCAAGAGTAAAAACAGGTATAGTAAGAAGAAGAAGACATAAAAAAATATTAAAAATGGCTAAAGGTTTCTATAGTGGAAGAAGAAAACACTTCAGAAAAGCAAAAGAAGCTGTAGAACATGCACTTGTTTATGCTTTCAGAGACAGAAGAGCTAAAAAAAGAGATTTCAGAAGACTTTGGATAGTTAGAATCAATGCTGGTTGTAGATTGAATGATATCAACTACTCAAGATTTATAAATGGTTTAAAAATTGCTGGTATTGAATTAGACAGAAAAATTTTAGCTGATATGGCTATGAATGATCCTGTGTCATTTACATCTTTAGTTACAAATGCTAAAGCTGGATTAGCAACTAAATAATTACTTATCATTACAAAAAAGGCTAGGTAAAACTTACCTAGCCTTTTTTATTGTTCTTCAAACTTTTAAAATTCAGTAAGGTTCAACACCTATCCATCCTCCTGCTATTTTCTCAATAACCTCAGCGATACCAGCCTGAACAAAAGATATATCTTTCAAAAACTCTGCTTCTTTCCATTTCATGGTATCCATTGTATTTTTACAAACTATAAATTCAACCTCATATTTCATAAGAGATTTAATTCTTGTTAAGGTATCTGAATCATAATCACTTCGAAGTACCCTAACACCTTGCGCATAAGTAACAACAGCTATCTTAATAGATTCGGAAGGGTATTCTTTAAGAACATTATTAATGGAGCTTAGCATATGATTTACATCTTCAATATTTGCGGTATTTAATTTTATTACCCACTTTCTTGGATTCTCAAAAGTTGGCTGAGGATCAGCATATTTCATTTCAGCTGATACATAATTGAATAGCAATATCATAATAAAAAGTAATTTTATCATTTTCAAATCCTAAAGGTAATTTTTTTAAATTATACTTAACATAGCTTAAGTATAGAAAAATTAAAATACTTATAATTTTATCTTTTCTTATGTACAATATCTAAAAGTAATAAAGGAAATTGATGAAAGGATTAATTATATTATTTGATTTAGATGGTACATTAATAGACAGCACAGATGCTATTCTTGAAAGTTTTGAGTATAGTTTTGAAAAAAAAGAATTTTTTTTTCAGGGAAATACTGAAGATATTAAAAATTTAATAGGCTATCCCCTTGATATTATGTATGAAAAGTTAGGTGTTCAAGAAAAACAAATCAATGAATTTGTTCAAATTTATAAAGAACGATATAGAGAAATTTCAACAGGAATGACAACTCTTTTAGATAATGCAAAAGAAGCAATTGAATTAGCATCAAAATATGCAAGACTCGGCGTAGTCACAACAAAAACAACCAACTATTCAATACCACTTTTAGAAAATATGGAGTTAATGCAATATTTTGAGTGTATTGTTGGAAGACAAGAAGTAGAAAATCCAAAGCCACATCCAGAACCTATATTAAAAGCAATGGATATAATGGAAGTATCAACCAATAACTATGATATATATATGATAGGAGATACAAAACTGGATTTAATCGCAGCAAGAGAAGCAAAAATAAAAAGCGTAGCGGTTCTGTGTGGATACGGTAAAATAGAAGAATTATCTCAGTATACTAACCATATTGAAGTCAATTCTTTACAAGCTGTAAAAAGAATAATTAATCTAATAAAATAAAGCATATTATAAGTTGTATTTGTTTAGAATTAAACTAGCAATAATTTAGTTTATTTCGTGAATTGATTGAAAAAAAGGAGAACAAAGATGCTAGAAATTAGATGGCATAGTAGAGCTGGACAGGGTGCTGTTACAGGAGCAAAAGGATTGGCTACTGTTGCAGCTGAGACTGGAAAAGAAGTTCAGGCATTTTCATTTTATGGTTCAGCCAAAAGAGGTGCTGCAATGACAGCTTATAATAGAATTGATGATAACATAATATTAAATCATGAAAGATATATGTGTCCAAATTATGTATTTGTTATTGATCCTGCACTAGCGTACACCGACAATATTACACTTGATTGTGATGAAAATACTAAATATATTATAACAACACATCTTACTGATAAAAGTGAATTAATAAGTTTAATACCGGCGCTTCAAGGAAAAGAGGATAATGTCTTTATTCTTGATTGTTTGAAAATCGCTACAGAAACTATCGGAAGACCCATACCAAATACACCGGCACTTGGTGCGTTTATTAAACTTTCTGGTATGCTTGAAATTGAAGATTTTAAATTAGCATTAAAGAAAACATTAAAGAAGTTACCTGAAAAAATTAAAGAAGCAAATATGTTAGCAATTCAGCGAGCATATGATGAAGTAAAGTAGGAGAGTATATTATGGCAAAAGAAAAAGATTTATCTACGAGGGTTGTCCCTACTTTGGGTGGAATAACTGCTCCTAAGTCTATATGGGACATGGGATGGAATGAAATTGTACCTGGTGCAGCCTGTTTTTCTTTCGAGAATGAGATTGATTTTAGTGTTGTAAATGTACAACCTGAAAACAGACAGTACTCGGAAACAAATTCTATGAATAAATATGTTGGTGATTGGCGAGTTATAAAACCAGTTTGGAATGTTGACCTATGTATAGATTGCCAAAATTGTTGGTTATTTTGTCCGGATTCTTCAATTGTTTCAAGAAATAAAGAAATGGTTGGAATTGACTATGATCACTGTAAGGGATGTGGAATTTGTGTTGAAGTATGTCCAACAAATCCTAAATCATTATTAATGTTCAGTGAAAATGAGAAAAATGAAGATGCGTTAATGCAATGGCCAAGTAAAGATACAAGTAAGCCAGATAACAATGAGAAAGGTGAATAATTTATGTTTATAAATAAAAGAACAATGGAATTAAATAGTGTTGAGGTCTGGGATGGAAATGTAGCAAATGGACATGCTTTAAGACAGGCAAGTGTTGATGTTGTTGCTGCATACCCAATTACGCCTTCAACTGGTACAGTTGAAGCTTATGCTTCACATCATGCAAATGGATATGTAGATGGTGAATTTGTGATGGTTGAGTCTGAGCATGCTGCAATGTCAGGATGTATAGGAGCTTCAGCTGCAGGTGCAAGAGCTGCAACTGCTACTTCTTCTCAAGGTTTAGCACTTATGGTTGAAACTTTGTATCAAGCTTCTGGTATGAGAATGCCAATCGTACTTTGTATGATAAATAGAGCATTGGCTGCACCACTTAATGTAAATGGTGACCACTCAGATATGTATCTTGCAAATCAAAGTGGATGGATCTCAATTGATGCATGTACACCTGAAGAATCATACGATTTAGTACTTTGTGCATTTAGAATTGCTGAACATAAAAGTGTGAGGCTTCCAGTTATTGTAAATCATGATGGATTTTTGACTTCACATAAAGCTCAAAATGTAAGACCATTAACTGATGAGCAAGCTTACAATTTTGTTGGGGATTATCAAGAGGTAAATTCACTATTAAACTTTGACAAACCTGTAACACATGGTGTACAAACTGAATCTGATTGGCATTTTGAGCACAAAGCAAAACAACACGATGCAATGATGAATTCAGTTAAAATTATTGAAGAAGTATTTGAAGAATATGCAGCAATTAGTGGTAGAAAATACAATATGATAGAATCGTATTTAGTTGAAGATGCTGATGTTGTTCTTGTATGTTTAGGCACAACTTATCAAACTGCTCAAATGGCAGCTGATAAATTAAGAGCAGAAGGTAAAAAAGTTGGTGTAGTATTACCTAGAGTCTTTAGACCAACTCAACTTGATACATTTGCAAAATTATTAAAAAATGCAAAAGCTGTAGTTTGCATGGATAGATCAGCTCCAGGTGGGCAAACAGGTCTTATTTACAGTGACATAGCTTCTGCATTATTCAACACGTCTGCAAGACCTCTTTTATCAAATATTATTTATGGATTAGGCGGGAGAGATATCAGTATTGAAAACTTAAAAGGTATATTTAATTATGCTCTAGATGAAGTAGCAAATGGTAAATTAAATGGTGCCATCCAGCGATTTGTTGGAGTAAGAGGACCAGAATTAAAATATTACAGTGTAGAGGAATAAACAATGAGTTGTAGTCTAAATGGTGGTTGTTTACCACAAGGAAATAAGGAAATTAAAAACTTAAAAGCATTTTCAACAGCAGCAGAAAGATTTGAAGGAGCACACGTACTTTGTCCAGGTTGTGCTCACTCTATTATCGTTAGAGAAGTATTAAATGCTACAAATGACAATATGGTAATAGGTTCAAGTACAGGTTGTCTAGAGGTTTGTACGGCAATTTATCCGCATACAAGTTGGGATAGTTCGTGGATCCATATTGGATTTGAAAATAGTTCAACAGCTATTGCTGGAGCTGAAGCTGCAAATAAAGCATTAAGAAACAAAGGGAGAATTGATCCGAATACTCCTGAGCCTAAATTTGTTGCATTTGGTGGAGATGGTTCAACTTACGATATTGGTTTTCAATGGATAAGTGGATGCTTTGAACGAGGACATAATATGATGTATGTTTGTTTAGACAATGAAGTTTATGCAAATACAGGTGGACAAAGAAGCTCATCTACTCCAATTGGTGCAAGCGCAACTACAAGTCCTGCTGGAAGCCATTCTTATGGTGAGAAAAAACACAAAAAAGATATGATGCAAATTATGGCAGCTCACGGTGCACCTTATGTTGCTCAAATTGCTCCAAATAAATGGAAAGATATGGTTAAAAAGATCCAAAAAGGATTTGAAGCAAATGGACCTGTTTATATTAATGCAATGTCTGCTTGTACAACTGAGTGGAAATTCTTAGAGCATCAAACAATTGAGGTATCTGATTTAGCTACTGATTCCTTGGTTTTTCCATTGTATGAAATCATTGAGGGGAGAGAGTTAAATATCACATATAGACCTAAAAATATTGTTCCTGTTAGAGATTACTTAGGTGCTCAAGGTAGATTTAAACACTTATTTACTCCAACTAATGAACATATAATTACGGAATGGCAAAAAAGAGTTGATAGAGACTGGGATTATCTTCAAAGAAGAGAAGAAGCTAGAGTTTAATTACAAAGCTTATATCCGCGAAAAATATTTTAAAAAACCTCGAGTTTTCGAGGTTTTTTTATGGTTAAAAAAATAGTGAAATCAAAAAGGAAAAACATGAGTGAAATCAAAAATATTACAGTAAAAAAAGAAGCAAATATTTATTACAATGGACAAGTAACAAGCAGAACTATCACATTTGAGGATGGAACGGTACAAACTTTGGGGATAATGCTTCCAGGAGATTATACATTTAGCACAGCAGAAGCTGAGATTATGGAGATCATGAGCGGTGAACTTAATATCAAACTTCCAAATGAAGAATGGAAAACACTTAACACCCCAGAAACTTTCAATGTTCCTGAGAATTCATCATTCGAGCTGCAAATTAAAACAGTAACTGATTATTGTTGTAGCTATATAAAATAAGCTTACATAACCTCTTTTGCAGTAATTCCAAGTACCTTTAAGCCTACTCGTAAACTCAGTCCGACTATCGATAGAGCTTTGAGGTACTGTTTCTCAACACTATCTCCAATTATTCTATGTTCATTATAAAACTTATGTATCATTGCGCTTAATCCATGAAGATAATCTGTAATTTTCTGAATATCTCTTTTACTAAAAGCATCTTCTAAAACATCAGATAAGAGTAATGCTTGGAATATTAAATCTTTTCCATCTTGATTTACAGAAGAGATATCTTCATTCGAAACATCGTTAACGGTTAGATTTGCCTTTTTAAAAAGTTGATTAATTCTAGCATGAGCATAATTAATATAAAAAACAGGGTTAGAGCTATCTTGATTTTTTAAAGTATCAATATCAAATTCCAAATGTGTATCACTTTTTTTAGTAAGAAATATAAATCTTAATGCATCAGCACCTATTTCATTGGTTATATCACTCATTAAAATAACATTCCCTGCTCGTTTTGACATCTTATAAGGTTCGCCACCTTTTAATAATGCAACCATTTGAGAAAGTAAAATTTCTAATTTTGAAGAATCATGTCCAATAAACTCTACTGCTGCTTTTACTCTTGTGATATACCCATGGTGATCTGCTCCCCAAATATTAATATATCTATCAAAGTTTCTATCAAACTTATTTTTGTGATAAATTATATCTCCAGCTAAATAAGTGGGGATTCCATTCTCTCTTATCACAACTCTATCACTATCGTCGCCATACATAGTTGAACGCAAGAAAGT
Organism: Desulfosporosinus sp.; assembly: GCA_020719775.1. GTDB lineage: Bacteria > Campylobacterota > Campylobacteria > Campylobacterales > Arcobacteraceae > CAIJNA01. The sequence goes on from DYPS01000003.1 coordinate 49,030, forward strand.
TTTACCTTCTTTGTCATAAAGAGAATTATTGATTAAAAGAGTTTTTTTTGTCTCTTCCCAATCTTTATACAGTGTTTTTTCACCCACAAAAGTATCGAAAACAACACCCAAATCAGCTAAATCAGAGATGATAATCTTCATCACCTCATCTTTAGCAAAAAGAGCCAATTCTTGTTGTTTTGTTTCATCCTTAAAAATATCTTTTCCATACTTCTCTACACACTTATCAGCTATATCAAAAAGATACTCACCTCTATAAAACTGTTCTGGATATTCAACATCTTCTTTATAGATATGCTCCTCTGCTGCAAGATAAAGTGAAGTTGCCAACATCTCCATTTGAGTACCTGCATCATTGATATAATACTCGGCCGTGATATCATAACCCAAATATCGTCCAACTTTTAAAAGAGTGTCTCCAAAAATAGCTCCCCTTGCATGTCCTATGTGCAGTGGTCCTGTAGGATTTGCGCTTACAAATTCAAGAAGAATTTTTTCATTTCTCCCTTCCCCTTTTGCAAAATCCAAATCAAGTTTTAACGATTTATTGATATTTTCAAGAAGATATTTATTTGATAATTTAAAATTTAAAAAACCTTTTACAGCAGTAACACTCTCAAAAATATCAATACCTTGAAATCGTAAAGCGAGCTCTTCAGCTATCACCATTGGATTTTTTTTCTCCTCTTTTGCCAAAGCAAAAGCTGCTGGGGTTGCATAATGTCCAAAAGAGATATCTTTTGGTTTTTCCAAAATAATATCTTTTTGTATAATCTTTTCTATCAGTGATTTGATTTCTAAGTGCATAAAGTTGATATCTTTATACAGCTTTTGTTTCAGTTGCTTTTACTGTTGTTTGCTCAGTTGTAGTATCCGTTGCATTGATTTTAGTAGTATCGACTTTTTCTGTTGTAGTCGCTACAGTTGTTTCATCATCTTTTACTGCTGTTTTAAAGTTTTTGATCCCCTGCCCTAAACCTCTTGCTAATTCTGGTATTTTTTTACCTCCAAAAAGTAACACGATAACAGCTACTATTATAAATAATTCCATTCCACTTGGTACACCCATAATTGACTCCTAATTAAAAATTTAATTTTTGATTATATCTTAAATTATCTTAAAAAATACAACATCAGTTTATATCCTAATGCTACAGCAACTATACTACCGATAAGATTTAAGGCTATATTTACAATCCCCACCCAAAAAGAGGATTGTAATAAAAAAAATGTTTCAATAGCAAAAGTAGAATAGGTAGTTAAAGCACCTAAAAATCCGGTAAGGAGAAATAATTTCAACCATTCAGTTGGGGTAAAATACAAAAACATAGCTACCAAAATTCCTACAACAAAACTCCCCACAACATTTACGCCTAGTGTCGCTAACGGAATATCATAGGGAAAAGTTTTTGCCACCATCACATTAACATAAAATCTAGTAGTGGCTCCAAAAAAACCGCCAACACCAACAGCAAATATATTTTGCCAAGCAAAGCTCATTAACTATCTAACCTGCAAATAATATCACCGGTAAATTCTATATAAAGAGATTTCTTATGATTCTCAAGTTCATCTATATCTGCATAAAAAAGATTTTTCATCTTTTTATCAATTTCTTCATCGCTATAATGTTCTCTGAGCATTATCTCCATAACTGCAAATTTCTGAAATATAATATCAAACTGATCTTTGACTAAATCATCATTCGCTTGATTAACTATGTCCCAGAACTTTGACTTTGGAGTCCCCCCAAAAATATCATTTTCATCTTCAAACAGTGCGTCATATTTGTTCATTTTATCTCCTAATATTAATTTTTGCATAAGTCTAACTATCTCAGCTTTATAATACCTTGGATAGTTATCTTAGTCTTATTCTTACAGATTCTGCATGTGCCGTTAATCCTTCAGTATCTGCGAGGATAGAACATTCCTCACCAATTTCTTCTATTGCCTTTTTACTAAAACTTATAATTGAACTTTTTTTCATAAAGTTTTCTACATTTAAAGGACTGTAAAACTTAGCGGTTCCCCCTGTTGGGAGGGTGTGATTTGGTCCAGCTACATAATCTCCAATAGGTTCAGGCGTATTTTCTCCTAAAAATATTGCTCCAGCATGTTTTATTTTTGGTAAAAGTTCAAATGGATTTTTCGTCATAACTTCAAGATGTTCAGGCGCTATTTCATTCATAAGCTCTATCGCTTCATCCATATTTTGTGCTACAATGATACAACCTCGTTCATCTATTGATTTTCGAGCTATCTCATTTCTTGATAACACGCTTAAATATCTCTCAACCTCATCGCTTGTAGCGACTGCCAAAGCTCCATCTGTTGTAATCATAATCGAACTAGCCATCTCATCATGTTCTGCTTGAGAAAGCAAATCTATTGCTAAATAATTTGCTTTTGCACTTTCATCAGCAAGTATTCCGATTTCACTAGGACCTGCTATCATATCAATATTTACTTCACCAAAAACCAATTTTTTGGCAGTTGCTACAAAAATATTTCCAGGACCTGTGATTACATCCACTTTTTTTAGACTCCGAGTACCGTAAGCCATCATGGCAATTGCACTAGCTCCTCCCACTTTAATAACAGTTTTTACACCACAAAGATGACAAGCCGCAAGGAGAAGTTCATTTGGTTCATTGTTTGGAGTAGGGGTACAAACTACAATCTCTTTTACACCTGCCACGAGTGCAGGAATAGCATTCATCAGTAAACTACTAGGGTAAGCCGCTTTCCCACCTGGAATATAGAGCCCTGCACGATCTACTGGAGTTACTTTTTGCCCCAACATTGTCCCATTTTCTTCAAAATCAAGCCACGATTTTGGAAGTTGTTTTTGGTGATATTTTTCTATTCTATCGTAGGCTAAGTGGAGAGAAACTCTCAGCTTTGGTTCAAGATTATTATATGCTTCTTCCATGTCAGCAACATTGATAAAAAGCTCTTCCACGCCTTCTGGTAGCCACTTATCAAATTTTTTAACATGGTTACAAAGTGCGCTATCTCCATCTTCAATAATCTCATCAATAATCGCCTGAACTATGCCGCTCACACCTTTGATATCAACTTTTCCCCGTCCTAAAATCTCAGTAAAATCATCTTTAAAATTACTATCATTTGTATTTATTATTTTCATCTTCTCTTCTTTATTTTATTTGAATAAGTATTTCACTTACTATTCTTTTGATATTCCAATCTTCTACATTAACTATAATATCAGCTACTTTTCCATACTCTTGTACTCTTGTTTCGTAAATCTTTTTAGCAACTTCCAAATCTTTCAAAAGGGGTCTTTTTTTAAACTTCTTTTTGCTATCAGGGGCATTTTCTAAAGCTTCTATTATCTTCTCAAATGAGGATTGTAAATAAACAATTGTACCAATATTTTTGATATTTTCTTGTTTATAAAAACCACCGCCTGTTGAGATAATTGTATTGTGAAGATTCTTTTCACACCAGAACGCACATTTCTTTTCTAAAGCTCTAAAATAAGCTTCCCCTTCCTCTTCAAATATTTTTTTTATCCTCTTATTTTCAATACTTTCAATCAAATCATCAGTATCAATCGCAAAATAAGTGCTATTTTTGACAAGCGCTCTTCCAATAGTCCCTTTTCCAACACCCATAAAACCTATGAGTAAAATATTATTATTTTTCAAAACTTCCCTTCGCCTTTTTCTCTTTATTGTATCAAATAGTTGATAAATTTTTTAATTCAACAGCTCTAAGAAGTGCTTTATCAATTCCAGATTCTTTTATTTAATTGTGTTCTTTGAAGATATTTATCCACTTTTCTAGTCATCCATGAGAGTATCAAATAGGAACCTTTCTCTTGCAATTATCATAAACAACCTCAATAGCATGAACTCCAGCAGCATCTATCAAAGTGACATAACGAAGCCTTAAAATAAATACTTTTTTAGAATCTTCTTGATTGCTAAAAGTATCAATAAAATTCTCAACAATCCCAAAAAAGAGTGGCCCACCCACTTGCAATCTGCTACCACCAAAAAATGAGATTAAAAATCCAGCAATAATCGCTGTAAATAAACCTCTTTCAGGTGGTAAATTGGAAGCTATCGCAATAGCTAAAGAGAGAGGAAGTGCTACAATAGCAACCGAAAGACTCGCCAATAAATCTTTATAAAAGTCATTTTTACTATAACCATATTTTTTAAAATAAACAAAAAATTTTGGTTCAAGTACCTGTGCAATATGTTTAATCATCCGTTTAGCACCTATTTTAATTTGGCAATGAGCATGTTGTTGCTTTTTTGATAAGTTCGTTTGCAACTATCTCATTTTCATTTACAAAAATTTTCACATCTAAATCAATCAAATCATCAATTTGTGCTTGATGTGATATTTTCACTATTACCTCAATATTTGTATCGATAGATTTTATTGCTTCTGTGATAAGTCTTACTTTTTCATCATTATCAATCGCAATAATAACTGCAATGGCATTTTTAATCCAAACAGAATTAAGCATTGTTTTAGAAGCTGCATTTCCAAAGAATACTATATCACCGATATCCTGACCTCTTTTTATATGATTTCTATCATGTTCTATTGCCACATAAGTAATATTGTCTTGTTTAAGTTTTTTCACTATTTTTTGTCCAAGGAGGGAATATCCACACACAATAATATGATTGCTAATCTCAGCACTGACTATCGGTTCCTCAAGCAACTCGCTTTTTTTGATAAAAAATATATCACTAAACTGCCTGACATATTTCAAAGCAATAGAGGTAAAAATCAAGGAGATGATGATAGAGGAGAGCATAATTTGGTGTATCTCATTTGACAATAAATGACTTGAAGCAGCTAAAGCTAAAACAGCAAAAGAAAATTCCCCCACTTGTGCTAAAGTTAATGCCGTTTTGAAAGCCCGTTTTGGAATAGTAAAAAGACTAACAAGTCCAAAAATAAGGATTAATTTAAAAAATAATATCCCAACAGTTAAAGCTACGATTGAGGAAAAATGCTCTATAACATAATGGATATTGACTTGCATCCCAACTGTTATAAAAAATAATCCAAGCAAAATATCTCGAAAAGGTACCAAATCAGCTTCTATTTGGTATTTGTATTTTGTTTCAGCTATCAACATCCCAGCTATAAAGGCACCCAAGGAATATGAAAATCCAAAAAGATGAGCAAGTAATGCTGAAGATAATACAAGAAGTAAAATGGTTCCTATAAATAACTCTTCACTTTTGCTATCAACAACAAGAGCTAATAATTTTTCCAATGTAAATCTTCCCATAAAATAGAGTATTGCTAATACAATCGCTCCAGAAACAATTGTATCAAGTACCAAATCTTCAAGAGAGGCACTTTTATCTGTAAATATCGTAATCATAATCAAAATAGGGATAACTGCTAAATCTTGAAAAATTAAAATGCCTACACTATTTCTCCCATAAGGTCGATGAATATCCCCAGTTTCATTTAAAATTTTTAAAACTATAGCGGTTGAAGAGAGGGAAAGTGCTGCTCCTAAAATAATCGATGTTTTAACATCTATGCCAAAAAAATGGTTTGAGATAAAACCAAATACCGAAGATACAACAAGAACTTGCAATCCACCAAATACAAAAACTTCCTTTTTCATCTGCCTAAGATGATGAAGTGAGAATTCTAATCCGATCGTAAACATCAAAAATACAATTCCAAATTCAGCAATACGGGAAAGTTCATTTTGAGCCATTTTAGAAAACCCCATAAAATAACCAATTAATGTGCCAGTAAAGATATATCCCACTATAGAACTAATGTGAAATTGTTTAAGAAAAATATTTACAATAATTGCCACAAATAGTGTGCCTACGATAACCGATAAAATATCCAAAACAAATCCCTTTCTCTTAAAAACTTTAGATTATACCATAAAATTTATCATAGATTTGATATAATGATTACAAAAAAATTTGGAGACTAGTATGAGATACGGTGAAAAAGAGATTGCAGAATTTGATATAAATAAAGAAGAAAATTTTTGGCCAAATGATCATTCAAAAAATTATGTAATAGATATTGAACTACCAGAATTCATTGCTCTTTGTCCAAGAAGTGGCTATCCTGATTTTGCAAAAATCAAACTTCAGTATATCCCAAATAAAAAAGTAATAGAACTCAAAGCACTGAAACTCTACATTAACTCGTTTATGGTAAGATATATTTCACACGAAAATGCAGCTAATGAAATTTACGATATCTTAATGGATAAATTAGCTCCAAGATGGATTAAGATTGTGGCCGATTTTAATCCAAGGGGAAATGTCCATACTGTTATTACTATTGATAGCAACAACCAGTAAGGATTTTTTTTGCTCACTCTTTTATCTACAAACGAAGCAGCTTTAAAATTAGGATTATCTGTACAAGGTGTTCATTATAGAATTAAAACAAATAAGCTCAAATCTATTGTCAAAGATGGGAAAACATTTGTATATGTTGATATCGAGGAAGAAAAAACAGAAACACAACAATCCTTCATCGATAATACGAATGAGATAATACAAGGGAAAGATGAACAAATTGGGTTTTTAAAACAGGCTATTAGATGGATGACATTTCAACACAAAAAAGAGCTTATCCGAATGGAGAAAACACACAATAAAATTATTGAGATATTTAAAAGTGAAGTAGTACTTTTACAAAGAGCCTACAATGAAATGCAAACTCTTTACAAAACAAATAATACTCTTCATTATCAATATCAACAAACAACAACTCAATCTCAAAAAGAATACAAGGGAGACGATACTGTTCCAATAAAAGAATTTCTAATTTTTTTAAGGAGTAAAGGTAAGAGCAATAATCAGATTAAACAAATCCTATATAATGTAATTAAATCAGCTGATTCCCGTTTTATTTACAATCCATTTACAAAAGAAATTATAATTCTTAAAGATAATTTCCAAGATCTTTTATAATTACTTTTTAAATATATGCAATAATTTATCTTTAATTAATTACAATATACCCAATGTAGTATCTCACGATTTCAAAAATTGATAACTTGACAGAGAGACTAAAAATACATGTACAAATGCTAGGATAATTGATGGAAAATTTTGATTATGATGTTGTGATTATTGGGAGTGGTGGAGCGGCTCTAAGTTGCGCAATTAACGCAAAAAGAAATGGGTTATCTGTACTTCTTGTCACAAAATCAAATGGAACAGCAGCTCAAACAACACAAGCTCAAGGTGGTATCAATTCTGTTTTAGGGAAAGGAAATGATACTATCGCATCACATATTCAAGATACATTCAATTCTTCATGCGAGCTAGGAGATATTTCCTCAATAAGTTTAATGTGTGAAAATGCTATGCAAACAATCGAATGGTTAAATAATTTAGGTGTTCCATTTAGTAGGGATGACAACAATAATATTGCTCAACGAAAACTGGGAGGAGCATCTTTTCCAAGAGCTTGTTATAGCTCAGACTATACTGGGCTAAAAATACTTCATACGCTTTACGATACAGTTATTAAACTACAAATACCAATTTTAGAAAATTCATTTCTGATTGATTTAATTTCAGATGATCAACAAGTATACGGGATTAAATATTTAGATATAAAAAGCACTAAATTAAAACAAATATTTGCCTATCAAACTATTCTAGCAACAGGTGGATACAGTTGCGTTTACCATGGTTTTAGCACAAATAGCAAAGAAACAACAGCAGATGGTTTAGTTTCCGCTTTTAAGGCTGGTGCCATTCTTGAAAATATGGAATTTATTCAATTTCATCCAACAGCATTAAAAAATCGATTTATACTCATTAGTGAATCAGCAAGAGGAGAAGGTGGCTATTTAGTTACAAAAGATGGGAATAGATTTGTTGATGAACTTCTACCAAGGGACATAGTAGCTAGAGAGATTTATAAAAGACTTCAAAATAATGAAGAAATATTTCTTGATTTACGTCATATTCCTAAGAAAAAACTCCTTCACTTATTACCTCAGGAATATAAATTGATCTTTAAATTTACTTCATTAGAGATGGATAAAGACTTGATCCCAATCATACCAGCAGCACACTATACTATGGGTGGTATAATGTGTGACAAAAATTCGAAAACTTCTTTACGTAATTTATATGCTATTGGTGAAGTTGCTTCAAATGGTGTTCATGGTGCCAATAGATTAGGTGGAAATTCTCTTTTGGAAATAGTAACTTTTGGAAGATTACTAGGTGAAAATTTAAAAAATTCCATTTACGTTTCTAATCTTTATAGTAAAAGCAATTTAAAAGAAAACATTTCTGCACTAACAAATTTATTTCAGCAAACCCCTTTATTAGATTTTTATTCAAAACGAAAAGAGCTTGGGAAAATCATGTTTGATAATGTTGGACTTTTTAGAAGTGAAAAAAAACTTTATTATGCCTTGGAATTTATTGAAGATATACTCAACAATATAGATAAATATGGTATAGAAGATAGGTCAAAATGTTTTAACTCAAATTTAATTGATTTTTTAGAGTTTAAGAATCTTGTTTTATGCTCAAAAGTAATTATATTAAGTGCATTAGAAAGAAAAGAAAGTAGAGGTGCTCATTTCAGAAATGATTATCCAGCACAAAATCCAATCTATAAAAAATCAATAATAATAGATAATAATTTTTTACTGAAGTAGGACAAAATGACAATAATTATAGATACAACCAGTTATGATATTGATGAAAAAATAACAAATTTACTTGATGCTTTTATCTATATTAAAGAAAGTCTAAATAAATCATTTACATTTAAGTATGCTTGTAAAAGTGGAAATTGTGGTAGCTGTGCTGTTAGAGTTAACGGGGTAGAGAAATTAGCTTGCACTACATCATTCAAATCATCTGATGTAATTTTACCACTTAGAAACCTTCCAATTGTTAAAGATTTAATTATAGACAATCAAAATATAAAAGATAAACTTCTCTTATCCCAAGCTTTTCTATCTACATTTAATAATGAAGCTAGCATCTCTCAACATGATGTTGATATTATAGATATTGAAAGTAGCTGTATCTTATGTAATAGCTGCTATAGCTCTTGTCCTGTTTATGAAGTAAATAAAGAGTTTTTAGGTCCATTTGCTCTAACTAGAGTCTACAGATATCTCAATGATACAAAGGAACTATCAAGCAAATCAAAACTTGATGCTATTCAAAAGAATGGCGTATGGGATTGCACTTTATGTGGAGCTTGTAGTATTGTTTGTCCTCAAAGTATTGATATCAAAAATGACATAGTTAAACTACAAAATCTAAGTGTTCAAAATGGATATCAAAATCCAGCTTTTTCTAGCTCTTTTGAGAGTAATTTTAGTTTTGATGGTGGATTTAATCCAAACGGATTTTAATCCTTAGTTATTCTACAATATGCCCCACAAATTTTGACATATTATCAAGAATCTCCCCACCTTTTCTAAATCCTAATCCACAGGCTTCATAAGCATAAAAAACTCCTGCTTGGTAGCTATTCCCCTCTGTATCTTTTGCAAATTCTACATATTCTTGATAGATTGGTTTAAAGTTTTCATATTCACCTTCCGTTTTTTTGTAAAGTGAATTATCCCTATTGATGATAGCAACATTTGCACCTTCTCTCCCAAAACACATCTTTTCAACTTGTTTTTTATTTTGGAGTGGCTCAAAAGAAGTTTCTAAAAGAAGTGGATGATTTGGAAACAGATCCCATAAAATTTTCATAATTCCTTTGCTTTGGAAGAGTAGAGTATATGCTGGATTAAATACGATTGCCTTTTGATTCTCTATAAGTTCGGTAAGAGTCAAAGCCAATTCCCCCTCATCAATAGCGATGTTTTCCCAAGGGATAAGTTTAAACCAAAATTCAAACAACTCTCCATCTTTACTAATCCCCTCATCACTAAAAGCAACCTCATCTACAAAAGCAAAATCTGTTCTATATCCAACTTCAGATGCGATATGTTGGAGTAATTTAACAGTATGTTCCTCTTCTATATTTCCTTTAATTGAAGAAAAAAGTATCTTCCAACCTAGCTTTTCATAATACTCATCGAACTTTTCTAACTCTCCATTTAAAGTGATACATCTTCTAAAATTATCCCCAATCGCTTCATATATTGAGTTAAATTGACTTGATTCATCTAAGTTATTAAACTTCAACATCGCCCACTGGATAATCATTGTTTCAAACAGTGAAGTGGGGGTATCAGCATTAAATTCTATCAGTTTTATTGGTTTACCATCTATTCCACCAGCTAAATCAAATCTTCCATACAAATGCCAATGAACATCATTTTCCCAAGACTTTTTGATAATCTCTACAAGATTAAAAGGGATATCAAGTTCATGAAAAAGATTATTATCTATCACAAACTGTCCAGCTTCCACATACATATCATACAGTTCATTAGTTGCATCATAAAAGTTTGTCGCTTCTTCTTCACTCAGCTGAATCAATTTATTTGAGATATAAGAGCTATTATCTAAATCGGTATGCCAAGTAAACCCAATAGATTCTAAATAACTATTTGTTAGTGGTTTAAGTTCTTTCAATTTCACTTTATGCTCCATAAGTACTGCTTGATGCAGGTGCTTTATTTGAGTTGTTAAAATAGCCACTTTTCGCTGTATTTGTGGTACTTTTTCCAGTTGATGTACCACTTGAACCACTTGATGGTTTGTTGAAACTATTGACACTTTTACTATAAGTTTGAGGTGATTTATAGTTTGTTCTTCTTTGGTTTTCATAATTGCTATTGTTAAAAAGTTTATTTCCTATATATGCCCCAATCATAGCTCCAGCTGCACTTGCTAGGAGCGTTTCTCCTAAACTCATACCACCACTACTCATAGATGGATTTGTAAGTCCAGAGGTATTATTATCAATCTTTTTCGCTTCATCTGCTACTAATGTATCAATCTCCTCTTTTGATAAAATTCTCTCTTTTCCATCTTCTCTTAAAACAATAGTTGTATTTGTACTAGGAAATTCATCAACTATTTTATAGCTTCCATCTGGTGATTTTTCTATCACAACAAAAACATTTTTCTTTTCACTGACATTTGAAAGTGCCGATTCGGTTTGTTGTGGTTGCTCTTGTTTATTTTCACAACCTGCAAAACTAATAAGTAGCATTGAACCAAATCCACCAACTATCGCAAAATTTGATATCTGTTTTAAAAAATACTTTTTATCTCTTTTCATTTTTTTACTCTTTTATCTTCCAAAATTAATTTCTATCGCCGTATCAATTCTTTTGATTGTCTCTTCAAGACCTAAAATCGCTATGATATCATATACGGAAGGTGCTTGTGTTGCCCCTGTTAAACTGATTCTAATAGGTTGAAATAGTTCTGGAAATTTCAATCCATTTTCACTAATAAAAGGTTTTGTTACCGCTTCAATATCTGGTGCAATATGTAAATCTTTTTCGTTTACCCTTAAAAGTTCACAATATTGTTTAAGCATCCCCATTGTATTCTCTTTTATAAACTTATTCACACCAGCTGTTTCATACTCAGTTGGGAGATTTAAAATAGCTTCTATGCTCTCTTTTAATTCAACTATTGTATTTGCTCTCTCTTTACAAAGGTCAAGTATCATCTCTTTTTTATCATGTCCAACAAGATGAAAATCAAAAAATTCTAACTCTTTGCTCAATCTTTCATTTGATACATTTTTAATATAATGGCTATTAAGCCAATTTAATTTTTCACTGTTATATGCTGATGCAGATTTGTTGATATTGTTTGGATCAAATAATTCTAACATCTCTTCAATGCTAAAAATCTCTTGATCTCCATTTGACCATCCAAGTCGTACAAGAAAGTTTAAAAGTGCTTCTGGAAGATAACCCAATCTTTTGTATTCCATCACATCCATTGCACCATCTCTTTTTGAAAGCTTTTTCCCTTGTGGATTATTGATCATTGGTATATGATAAAACTTTGGTACATCAAACCCTAATGCATTATATACAACTATCTGTTTTGGAGTATTTGAAAGGTGATCATCACCCCTTATCACATCTGTTATCCCCATCAAATGATCATCAATCGCTACTACAAAATTGTATGTTGGGATTCCACTTCCTCTAGCTATTACAAAATCATCAACTTGATTTGCATCAAATTTCATAGCACCTTTTACACCATCTGCAAATTCAATAGTGCCACTTATCGGAGCTTTGATTCTTATTACTGGTTCAATATCAGCTGGAATTTCTGGAAGTACTTTATCTCTCTCAGGTCGCCAAGTTCCATTATATCTTGGTGTTTCCTTATTGGCTTCTTGTTTATCTCTTAAAGCTTGTAACTCCTCTTTAGACATATAACACTTATAAGCATTTCCATTTTCAAGTAATTTATCAATATACACTTTATAAATATCTATTCTTTTTGATTGATATTCAATCGCACAATCACTTGGCATTCCAACCCATTCAAAAGCTTCTAATATAGCCTTAACAGCATCTTCACTATTTCTAGCCATATCTGTATCTTCAATTCTAAGTTTAAACTCTCCATTTGTTTTTTTTGCCCATAAATAACTATAAAGTGCTGTTCTAAGCCCTCCAATATGTAGGTATCCTGTTGGACTTGGTGCAAATCTTGTTATTGCCATTTTATTTATCCTTTTCATCTTTATTTAATTCATCTTGATTCATTTTAATGAAGAAAAAAACTCCTCCAAATCCTACCGCTAGTGTAAATATTGCTAATATCCCATCAAGTATTCCCATTTACTTTCTCCTTCAATTGTCCACATGCTGCACTAATATCAAGTCCTTTTGATTCTCTTATAGTGCAGAGCAACCCTTTACTTATCAATCTTTCTTGAAATTTTACCATATTGTTTCTTGATGGTCTTTCGTACGGGGTATCTGGATAAGGGTTAAAATATATCAAATTAACTTTTGAAGGTATTCCTGATAATAGTTTGATAAGTTTATCTGCACTTTTTAAATCATCATTTTTATCTTTTATCACTAAATATTCAAACATAATTTTCTTTCTTGTATCTACAGGAAATTTTTTAACAGCATCTATAATAGATTGAATATTATAAGCTTTATTCATAGGAATCAATTCGCTTCTAAGTACATCATCAACAGCATGCAGTGAAATGGCAAGTTGAACACCCAAATCAAGATTTGCCAGTTTATTTATCTTATCACTTATCCCACTTGTAGAAATTGTTTGTCTTCTTGTACTTATAGCAAGTCCATCTAATTCACTGATGATTTTGATCGCTTGGATTAAATTATCATAATTATCAAGTGGCTCCCCCATCCCCATATAGACAATATTAACTGATTTATTTTCAGGTATATTATTAAGTTGTTTAAGATATTTAACTTGAGCCACTATCTCTCCAGCAGTGAGATTTCTTGTAAAACCACCTTTTGCAGTAAGACAAAAACTACAACCCACTTTACATCCAATTTGAGAAGAAATACAAAAAGTATATTTTCCACCTTGCTCAATATTTCCATCTTCATCTTTTATTTCATCTTTCATAAGTAAAAAAACTGCTTCTACAGTATGTCCACCTGCAAATTCGAAAAGATATTTTATTGTTCCATCAGAGCTTTTTTCTTCTTTAATAATTTTACAAATATCTATTGGATATCTCTCCTGTAATTCGCCTTTTAACTCTTTAGGAATATTTTTCATATCATCATAAGATGTAGCATATTTTTTGTAAAGCCAATTATAAATTTGTTTTACTCTAAATGATGGTTTTATTTGTTGTTGTAATTCTTCCAAAGTATAATCATATATTGTTTTAATTTTAAATCCTTTAGTTCCATGTGGAACATTTTATTTTTTAACTATAAGTTTTTTTTCTTCTAAATAGTTTATAAGTTTCTCAATTGCTTCTTGATGGTTATTTAAAAAGTCTTTATGAGCATCTTGATTCGTATAGTTAGTAATAACGAAAATGCCTGCCATAGGGATATCAAACTCTTGAGCAACACTACATACAGAAAAGAACTCCATATTCTCAATCCCTATATTATATTGTTCAAACTCTTTTGAAATTTTGAAATCTGTTGTAATATAGTTTGAGCTATTGACAATCGTTTCATCTTTAAAAGTGAAATTTTGTGTCTTGATAACATTGTCAAGAGGAGTATAACTTTTCTCTTCCAAAAAAGACAATTCAAGATTTGCCCCACTACTACTTTCAACTATATCGAAGATATTATAGTTACCATAACTCCCAGCACTTCCAACAAATATCAAATAATCAGGTTTATCAAATAAACACATCCTTGTAAGATTAATCGCGCTGTTTATAAGACCAATCCCAATAGGAATAGCAAAATCAAATGCCTCATTTTTTCCTGCACACACTATCATTTTTTTGTTCCAATAGCTATAAAAATATCATATGATGTATTAACTTTATTAATGGAATGTAATTTTTCTATGGTAATATTTTTGAGTCCTGCTTTAAAAAATACATGATATACCTCCTCTTCGCTAAAGCCAAAATGAACAACATCAGTATTGTCGCTGTGAAATGTTCCATCCTCTTTATAAAGATCCGCTACAAAAAGCTTTCCATTAACTTTAAGAGAATTTGCCAATTTAAAAACAAAATCTTCAATATTATTGACATGATGCATTGTCATATTTGTCACTACTATATCATATTTGTTTCCACTCAAATCTTCCTTATTTATATCGTGAATTTTTCCAAAAATATTATCCATTTCAATTTGTTTTGCTTTCTTATTGTACACTTCAATCATCCCCAAAGAGCAATCAAGCCCTTCAACACAACTTACTTCTCCTGCAAATCCAAACGAGACTAAACCACTACCACAACCATAATCAAGTACTATAAAGTTCTTAATATCACACTTCAAATACTCTTTAACCTTGTCAACAAAAATCATTGCTCCTTCAACCCGTTCTGGCTTGCTATCCCAAGCTTTTGCCAAATCATCAAATCTTCCCATTTACAGCCTCACTGGGATATTATTTGATTGTAAATATCTTTTTAAATCCATAATGTCTATCTCCTTAAAGTGGAAAACAGAAGCTGCAAGAGCTGCTTCTGCCCCACCAATAGTAAAAGCATCTTTCATATGTTCCATTGTCCCAGCTCCTCCACTTGCAATTACAGGGATATCAACCGCACTACTAATTTGTTTTGTGATATTAAGTTCAAATCCTGTTTTAGCTCCATCTCTATCCATGGATGTCAGAAGAATCTCCCCCGCGCCTCTATTATAAACCTCTTTTGCCCATGCAACCGCATCAAGCCCGGTATCTTCTCTACCACCTTTTACAAAAACATGGTAAGTTCCATCGGCAACTCTTTTTACATCTATGGCCACGACGATACATTGACTCCCAAATCTTTTTGAACTCTCATTGATAAAATTAGGATTTACTACAGCACTCGAATTTATACTTACTTTATCACATCCAACATTTAGTAGACTGTAAATATCCTCAATCTTTCTAATTCCACCACCGACAGTTAAAGGTATAAAAACTTCTTTCGCAACCCTTTTAACAACATCAACAATAGTATCTCTTCCTTCGTGACTAGCACCAATATCTAAAAATGTAATTTCATCGGCACCTTCTTGATTGTAACGTTTGGCAACCTCAACCGGATCACCAGCATCACGAAGACCAAGAAAATTAATTCCTTTGACAACTCTTCCGTTATCAACATCAAGACAAGGTATTATCCGTTTTGCAAAATAATTCATATATTAATCCAATTTCAAAGTGATGATTTTCTAATTTTTTTAAATTTTAGCCAAAGTTGATATTAATACAGATTAAATTTAAGGATTATAGGATAAGAGATTTGATAAAATCGTATTTAAACAACACCATGTTTGAATTTTAAATGTGGTATTAATTTATTGGCGGGTAATCATGATAGTTTATGGCAAGCAAATAGTATTTTATATATTGGAGAAGCATCCAACAATAATTAAACAAATTTTTCTAACAAAAGAATTAGATAAGAAGTTATTCAAAAAATTTATGGATATTGGTGTAAAAATCATACGACCAGATGAACAAAAAGCACAAAGCTTAGCTAGAGGTGGAAATCATCAGGGATTTTTGCTTGATATTGGAGAATTTAATTTTGAAGATATTAACGAAATGAAGAAAAAAGATTTTCTAGTAGTTTTAGATGGACTTACAGATGTTGGTAACATTGGTGCAATAGCAAGAACTTGCTATGGTTTAGGAGCAGGTGGCCTTGTAATTTGTGGATTAAAACACTTTGATATGGCTCCAGTTGTAAGAACAAGTAGTGGAACAGCACTTGATTTACCAATTGCATTAATTCAAAACAGTAGTGATTTGGCAAATGAATTAAAACAAGTTAAGTTTACACTTGTTGGAGCCGATGCTAGTGGGTACGATGTAAAAAGTGTTGAAACAAGCAATGGGCAAAAAATAGCACTATTCTTAGGTAGTGAGGGAGAAGGCTTATCGGGAAAATTAGTGAAAAAACTCGATATAAAACTTTCTATTAAAATGGAAAATAATTTTGATAGCTTAAATGTTTCAGTCGCTGCTGGAATATTAATTCATTCATTAAAATAATGATTTCAAAAAAAATTATTCTTGGAATAGTTTTATATTGTGTAGCTTTACAAGGTGATATTATTCGCGATAAAGTCGTTAGTATCACTGGTCAGGAAAATTATCAATCACATAAAGATATAATAGACGAGGCACTCATCAATAAGGATCTATTCTCAAAAGAAAAAGCTCTTTTAAATACATCACTATCAGAGCAAACTGATATTAACATATGCTTTAATATAATAAATTCAAACAAAATTGGATTTAAAATAATAAAGGATATATTATCAAATATTGGTTATGCATACTACTTTACTGATCAATTTAAAAATGACAGCCAATATTTAACATGGCGAATTCATTTTAAAAGTGACTTTGCTTTAGATCCATCAATTTTTAGTGAAAAATTATCAAAATATAATGTAAAAATAACAAATGTCAATAAATTAACCCAAACAAATTGGGAATATGAAATTGATATGAAAAATGGATTATTATATAATACTAGGATACTCGTATTAGGTGAAAGATTAACTTTACCTATGCCACTTGAGCCTTATATTTTATCAATTCCAAATGCGAAAGAATTGTTAATAGCGAGTAGCAATGCAAATAATTGGGTTCCAAAAATATCCTTTTACGACAAAGAACTAAATATTTTGGGAACAATTGAAATGGATAGAGTACATGAAGGAATTAAAGTAGTTATTCCTAAAAATGCAAAATATACAAAAATTAGTGACAAATGGTCTTTGCTAAATATAAAAAGAGGGCTATCTATTCTAGCATCAAATAGCCTTTAAAAGTAAAAGGTTTATTTAGCTAAAATTTAAAAAAAGTTAAATGTAATAATGATACATACAAACTTAGAAAAGGAAAATAATATGTTTGATGAAATAGAATTTGATAGAATAAAACGCCTACCAAAATATGTTTTTGCTCAAGTGGGTGAACTAAAAATGGCACAAAGGAGAGCAGGTCATGATGTCATAGATTTTTCCATGGGAAATCCAGATGGGGATACGCCAGAACACATCAGAAAAAAACTTATTGAATCTGCACAAAAAACAAAAGTTCATGGCTATTCAGCTTCAAAAGGAATACCAAAACTACTTATAGCAATATCAGATTGGTACAAACGAAGATACGATGTAGATCTTGATCCTCAAACAGAATGTGTCGCAACAATGGGAAGCAAAGAAGGATATGCTCATCTAGCCTATGCCATCACGAATCCTGGTGATGTTGCTGTTGTCCCGGATCCAACTTATCCAATCCACAGTTATGCATTTATTTTGGCAGGTGGAAATGTTGTAAAATTTGAGCTTATTTTTGATGAAGATTACAAAGTAAATGAAGATAAATTTTTTGAAGATTTAGAAAGAGTTTTCAAAGGAAGTTCACCAAAGCCAAAATATGTTGTTGTAAATTTCCCTCATAATCCAACAACAGCAACTGTTACACCAGATTTCTACATAAGAATAGTAGCAATGGCAAAAAGAGAGAGATTTTATATTATCTCTGATATTGCATATGGAGACTTAACTTTTGATGGATATAAAACCCCCTCCATCATGGAGGTTCCAGGTGCCAAAGATGTCGCAATTGAAAGCTTTACGCTCAGTAAATCATACAATATGGCTGGATGGAGAGTTGGATTTTTCGTTGGAAATCGAAAACTTATTGGTGCATTGCAAAAAATTAAATCGTGGCTTGATTATGGTATGTTTACTCCAATTCAAGTATCGGCAACTATAGCTTTAAATGGTGATCAACAATGTGTTAAAGATATTACAGACAAATATGATCATAGACAGAATGTTTTATTGGAAGCATTTTCGAGAGCCGGATGGAAAATTAAAAAAAATAGAGCAACAATGTTTGTATGGGCTAAAATTCCTGATTGTGTCGCACATCTTGGAAGCTTAGAATTCAGTAAAAAACTTCTTGTAGAAGCGGATGTTGCCGTAGCTCCTGGTATTGGATTCGGTGAATATGGTGATCAATATGTAAGAATTGCATTAATTGAAAATGATAAAAGAATCAGACAAGCAGCTAAAAATATCAAAGCTTTTTTAGCAAGCTATGAAAATAAAAAATAATCTCAAAGGGAGTGTAAGTCTTATTTTGATAGACTTCACTGTTTTTAAAAATAGAAAGATACAATAAAATGATAAAAGCGAAGAAAAAGTACGGGCAAAATTTCCTCAAGGATGAGTCTGTGCTTATCAAAATCATCGAATCGATGCCCAAAAACAACAATAAAGTTGTTGAAATTGGGCCTGGCTTAGGTGATTTGACAAAACAACTTGTCAAGTACAAAGATGTGAAAGCTTATGAGGTCGATAGAGACTTGTACTCTATCTTAATGGTTGAATTTATAAATGAGATAAGTTCTGGAAAACTAGTTTTAGTCTTAACGGATGTTCTAGAAGTCTGGAATGAAAACTCATCGCTACATGAAGAGAAGTATGACTTGATAGCAAATCTTCCTTACTATATAGCGACAAATATAATTTTAAATGCATTTGACGATAATAATTGTGAGAACATTATCGTTATGGTTCAAAAGGAAGTTGCTGATAAATTTACAGCTACTTCTGGGAATAGTGATTTTTCCGCTTTGGGCGTTATTTCTGAGCTACTTTGTCTAAAAAGAGAAGTAGTTATAGAAGTTCCTCCAACAAGTTTTAATCCACCACCAAAAGTGGATTCTTCGGTTATCTTTCTAAGTAAAGATATGTCAAAAAGTATCGATAGTAAATTTAATAAATTCCTAAAAGTTGCTTTTTCTCAACCAAGAAAAAAACTGATAAAAAATCTCTCTTCCGCGTATGATAAAGAAAAATTAACTTCTTTATTCCTTGAACTCAGTATAAATGACAATATTAGACCTCATGAGCTAAGTTCATCTTTGTATAGCCAAATTTACACTAGTTTATAAATCTTTTTTGATTTATAAAGAATACAATATAAAAGAGGAAAATATGGAAAATACAAGCTGCGAAGAGATAGTAATTAAAAACAATACAAATGAGAGTAC
>DYPS01000003.1:68757-75464 GCA_020719775.1 Desulfosporosinus sp.
TACAACTAGCGATACAACTAGCGATACAACAAATGAATCAAATGACAACACATTATCTGAACGAAGACAACCAAATGGACAAACGGTTCCACAAAAGAAAAAAGCACCATCTTCTGGTAATGGTTGGATAAATGATACAAAAAAAGCTTTTGAGACAAATGAGAGAATTCAAAAAGAAAGACTCAATCCTCACAATAAACTAAACCTTAGAACAAATGCGAGTGTTAAAATAACACCGCTTGGTGGTTTAGGTGAAATTGGTGGAAACATGATGGTTATTGAAACTGATACAAGTGCGATTATCATAGATGTAGGAATGAGTTTTCCGGATGAAAGTATGCATGGTGTTGATATTCTTATTCCAGATTTTACCTATTTAAGACAAATTAGAAATAAAATAGCTGGTATTTGTATTACTCACGCACACGAAGACCATATTGGTGCTATGGCATATCTATTTAAAGAGATACAGGTCCCAGTTTATGGAACATCTTTACCATTAGAGATGATAGGCTCAAAATTTGATGAGCACAAAATGAAACATCATAGAAGTTATTTTAGAGCAATTCAAAAAAGAAAACTAATAAAAATAGGTGATTTTGAAATTGAGTGGATGCATATTACTCACTCTATTATAGATTGCTCATCACTTGCTATAACTTGTGAAGCCGGTACTATTATACATACTGGGGATTTTAAAATAGATCATACGCCTGTTGATGGCTATCCTACGGATCTACATAGATTTGCATATTATGGTGAAAAAGGTGTTTTAGCACTTTTAAGCGATAGTACAAATTCTCATGGTTTAGGATTTACTAAAACTGAAAAAACTGTTGGGCCTACATTTGATAGAATATTTGCAGCTTCCAAAGGGCGAGTTATCATGTCAACATTTAGTTCAAATCTCCATAGAGTTGCGCAAGCTATAGATACGGCTATCAAATATGGACGAAAAATCTGTGTTATTGGCAGAAGTATGGAAAAAAATATAGATGTTGCTATCAATTTAGGGTATTTAAAATACTCAAAAGAAAACTTTATTGATGCTCATGAAGTAAATAAATTTCAAGATAAAGAAGTTTTGATTGTCACAACCGGAAGTCAAGGTGAAACAATGAGTGCTCTATTTAGAATGTCAATTCATGAGCATAGACACATTAAAATTAAACCAGAAGATCAAATTATTCTTTCTGCAAAAGCAATACCAGGAAATGAAGGAAGTGTTTCTGAAATTATAAATCAACTTTTAAAAGCTGGTGCAAAAGTTGCTTATCAAGATTATGCAGATATTCACGTTTCAGGACATGCAAGTCAAGAAGAGCAAAAACTTATGCTTAGACTTGTAAAACCTAAATATTTCTTACCAATCCATGGGGAATACAACCATGTAGTAAAACACTCTCAAACAGGTATAGATTGTGGTATACTCGAGAGAAATATATATATCTTAAGTGATGGTGAGCAAGTTGAAATCACACCTAAATTTATGAAAAAAGTAAAAACTGTTAAAACGGGGAAAGTCTATATAGATAATCAAAATAATGTAAAAATTGCAAATGATGTAGTTCTCGATAGACAAACTATGGCAAATGAAGGTATGGTAATGTTGGTAGCTCAAATCAGTATCAATGAGCGAAAAATTGTTGCTCCTACTAAAGTTATGTCTTTTGGATTAGTGGATGTTAAAAATGAAAAAATATTTGCAAAAGAGATTGAGGATATGCTTGAACATTATTTAACCCATGCAAAAGATGGTATCTTAGAAAACAATAGAATGTTAGAAGATGAGTTAAGAAAAACAGTTAGGAAACATTGTTTAAGAAAATACAAAAAATACCCAATGATAGTTCCAACTATTATTGCTCAATAATTGCTTTATTTTAATTCTTTGGAGGTTTTTAAAATGGATTATGTGGAAATAGCAAAAGACGTGCTTTTAACTGAAGCAAAAGAATTAGAAAGAGCAGCAAATAGTATCTCAGGTAATATCACTCAAGCCGTTGAGCTAATTGCCTCTTGCAAAGGAAAGCTCATTGTTACAGGTGTTGGAAAGTCTGGGCTTGTAGGAGCTAAAATTGCTGCAACTTTAGCAAGCACTGGCACTAGTAGTTTCTTCCTTCATCCAACGGAAGCAATGCACGGTGATTTAGGAATGTTAGGCAAAAATGATATAGTTCTAGCTATTAGCTATAGTGGTGAGAGTGACGAGCTTATTAAAATTCTCCCGCATCTAAAACGATTTGATATTCCTCTTATTGCTATGGCAAGAGATAAAAATTCTACTTTAGCAAACTATGCTGACGTCTTTTTAGATATATCTATTGAGAAAGAAGCTTGTCCTCTTGATATTGCACCAACTTCATCAACAACTCTTACAATGGCGCTAGGTGATGCTATCGCTGTTTGTCTTATGAAGCATAATAACTTCCAAAAAGAGGATTTTGCGTCATTTCATCCAGGAGGAAGTCTAGGAAAGATGCTTTTTATAAAAGTTGATGATTTACTTAAAAAAGAAAATTTACCTATTGTTTCATGTGGAACAACACTTAAAAATGCAGTTATCACTATGAGTCAAGGCAGAGTTGGTAGTGCAATTATTATTAATGGAAATCAGAAGGTTATTGGCTTATTAAGTGATGGAGATTTGCGACGATATATGATGCAGAATGATTTCAACCTTGATACGAAAGTAGAAGAAATTTGCACTAAGAATCCAAAATTTATAACCGATAGAAATACGCTAGCATCCGATGCTTTAAAGATTATTGAAGATAATAAAATTCAATTATTACTCGTACTAAATAAAGACAATACATTGTATGGAATACTCCATATCCATAACTTAATAGAAGCTGGTATAAAATGAAAAAAGAAGAATTAATAAGACTCAATAAATTTATCTCTCATAATAGTAGATTTAGTAGGAGAGAGGCTGATAAGCTTATAGAAGAGGGGAACGTTGAGATAAATAATAAAGTGGTCAAAGACCTCTCGACAAAAGTTGCAGAAGATGCTGTTGTTAAAGTAAATGGAAGAACAGTTAAAGTAGATAAAAGCAGACCAAGCACTGTCATCGTTTACAATAAACAAAAGGGTGAAATAGTGTCCAAAAAAGACCCACAAGGGAGAACTACGATTTATGATACACTACCAAGTAAATATTCACATTTCTTACCAATTGGAAGGCTGGACTTCGCAAGTGAAGGTGTTTTACTTCTAACGGATGATGTTGAGATAGCAAATGCCTTAATGCACTCAAACCTTGAAAGAATCTATAAACTCAAAATCGCAGGAAGCATAACACCTCAAATGGAAGCAGCGATGCAACAAGGAATTACCCTTAATGATGCTTCAAAAGGAGCTCACAAATATAGCACCATCACTTCTATGGAATTTGCACCCTTTAATGGTTATCAAATACAAAAAAATGGTGAAAACTTTTCTACAATGAAAGTATCTATTAGCGAAGGGAAAAATAGAGAGCTGAGAAGATTTTTTGGATATTTTGATACTCCTGTCGTTGATTTAAAAAGAATTGATTATGGAGGGATTACACTTAATAATCTTCCATCGGGAAAAACAAGATTTTTGGAGCGAAAAGAGTACCAAAACTTAAGAACTTTTATCAAAGATATGAAAAAAGAATTTGCTAGCGATGATGGTAAATCTTACTAATCTTTTAAATACAAATACTTTAGATGATTTTGTAGGACAATCTCATATCATAGGAATTGATAAACCTCTTTATAAACTTATAGAAAAAAAAGAGATTCCCCATCTCTTTTTTTATGGAAAACCAGGAACTGGAAAAACTACACTTGCAAAAATTATCGCTAAACGTATCAATACAGATTTTTATCAATTTAATGCAACTACTTTAAAAATTGATGATTTACGAGTAGTATTTAAACGATATGAAAATGCACTCCTCCGTCCACTTATCTTTATCGATGAGGTTCATAGACTTTCCAAAAACCAACAAGAAGTTCTTCTCCCTATTATGGAAGAGTATAAAATTATCATCATTGGGGCAAGTACAGAAAATCCTTACCATACACTAACGAATGCTATTCGTTCTCGAAGTTTTTTATTTGAGTTTTTACCCCATACAAAAGTTGATTTAGAGTTACTTCTAAATAAAGCACTTAGATTATTAGGTGATGCAACGATTAGTAAAAAAGCAATTGAATATCTTCTTCAAAGTAGCCTTGGTGATGCAAGAGCAATGATAAATCTACTTGATTTTGCCTATAAAGTAAATATAAATATCTCAATAGAAATTTTGAAAGATTTAAGGCAAACAAGTCTCAAAGATGGTATAAGTTCAAAAGATAACCATTACGATTTGGCAAGTGCTATGATAAAATCTATCAGGGGCAGTGATATTGATGCAACACTCTATTATTTAGCAAGACTTATTGATGGTGGAGAGAATATTGATTTTATCACAAGACGATTAGTAATAAGTGCAAGTGAAGATATAGGCAATGCAAATCCAAATGCTCTTAACTTAGCAGTAAGTACCCAGATAAGTGCAAAACAAATTGGGTATCCAGAGGCTAGAATCATACTTGCACAATGTGCTGTGTATCTCGCAAGCTCGCCAAAATCAAATAGTAGCTATTTGGCTATAAATAAAGCTTTACAAGAGATAGAAAATGGCAATATTATGGCTATCCCTAACCATATCAAAGATAATGCTACTTCTTATAAATATCCACACGATTTTGGCGGTTGGTGTTCGCAAAAATATTTGGAAAAAGAGATACAATATTATAAAACAAAACAAATAGGTTTTGAAAAAACCCTTAATGAATGGGTAAACAAAATCAAATCAATACATAAATGAAGGAAACACAATGGAATATTATCAAGAAATTTTAGCTTTTCACATCATCAGTGTCCTCTCTTGGATGGCGATGCTTTTTTATATGCCACGACTTTTTGTCTATCATATGGAAAATATCGAAAAAAAAGAGTTTTTAGAGGTTGTGAAAATTCAAGAGGATAAGATTTATAGAGTAATTGGTTTTCCTGCTATGATAGCCACTATTGTGAGTGGTGGGATACTTTTATTTATAAATCCAACTTTACTAGAAAATGACTGGATGATAGCAAAACTAATCACCTTGGTTTTCATGATAAGTTATAGTTTTTCATTGGAAAGCTATAGAAAAATATTGGCAGTGGATGGATGCCACAAAAATGGACAGTTTTTTAGGGCATACAACGAAGTGCCAACACTTTTAGCAATTTTGATAGTTGTTTTTGTAGTCACAAAATCAATACCTGTTTATTTTTCAATTGGAATAACACTTTTCTTTGGATTTGTGATTTATAAAATTGTAACCAAAAAGGTGTCCGATGTTCAATAAAGATTTTGACAAATACTTTGTTGTTGATACCAATATACTTTTAGAAGATTTTACAAATATTGTAAAACTAAGTGAAGAGAATAAAAATCTTATCATCTTGCCAGAAGTAGTTTTAGATGAGATAGATAGTAAAAAAAGTGGATTTGATGAGATAAATTATCAAGCAAGAAGTTTTGCAAGATTTCTAGAAGATAGTAAAATTGTGAGTTCAAAAGAGATAGATAACTATAAGATTATTATTTTAAAAGTTGCCAATCTTGCTCTCCATATCATCTCAAAAGAGAACTATGTGACAGACACAAAACAAATCTCACTCAATATCGCAAATGATAGAAAGATTTTGGAGATTGCTGATTTTGCGAATAACTATTATCCAAAAAATATAGAATTTATCTCAAATGATATTATGGCAAGGGTAAGGGCAACTTCACTTGCTCTTAAAACTAATTTTTTAAAAGGTGATGGAAAAGATGAAGAGGATTTGGATTTTATCAAAAATAGTGAAATAAATTTTGAAGATTTAGAAACTATTGAAAACAAAGAGATACTCAAAGTTGATGAAAGATTTGAGATTCATAATTTTTCCTATTGTTTAAAAGTGAAAAATAGTGACCAAGTACTCTTGGCTTCCATCAAAAACAAAAAAATTCATATTTTAGATGAGATTGAACTTCGAGACCAAATCGTTATACCACTCAATAAAGAGCAACTTTTTTTTACAAATGCACTTCTTGATGAGTATTATAATATTGTGATAGTTGAAGCAAAAGCTGGTAGCGGAAAAACTCTTTTGGCCCTTAGTAGTGCCGTCAAACTAATACGAAAAAAACAATTTCAAAAAATTATTTATATCAGAAATTCTATAGAATCCCTTGATAAAGGGGAAGATGTAGGATATTTACCAGGCTTGGAAGAAAAATTTAGAATTTACAACCATCCTTTGATGGACAGTTTACGATATATGGCAAGAAGTGAATATAAAAATAAAAATAGTAATAAAAAAGTATACACCCCTCCTACAGATGAAGAGATAAATGAAAGGGTAGAGCGAACTATCCAAAACTACAATATAGAAACGATGTGGGTAGGAGAGATGAGAGGACGGACTCTTAGTGAGTCTTTTGTAATTGTCGATGAAGCTCAAAACATGAGCAATAAAACAATGCAAATGGTGTTAAGTAGGATTGATAGTAGTTGTAAAGTTGTTGTTTTAGGAAGCAATAAACAGATTGATAATTTTTATGTCAACAAATACACAAATGCACTTACAACACTTTTAAAATCGACAAAAAATGAAAACCCATATGTCAATTTGTATGCGATTAAACT
>DYPS01000120.1 GCA_020719775.1 Desulfosporosinus sp.
CCCCAACCCCAACCCCAACCCCAACCCCAACCCCAACCCCAACCCCCCCTCTTTTAAATCAAAATATCAAAATTTGTCAATTAAATCCAAATTTCCTTAATAAAAAATCACCAATAAGCTGACATTATTATTTCAACCTTATTTTTTAACATATGATATTAATATTTCATCATATACTTTACCTAAATCCTATACCTAAGCAAGCTTGTTTATATTAATATTCACTTCAAATCACCGAACGGTCTTCTTATGGATATGCTTAAGACAAAGCTTGATCTCATGCGGGATCTCTCCATTGAGTATAAAAGCTCGCTCAATTCCATTTAATTCGTTAGGGACAACTATTAAGTTATACTCGATCACATTGAAAGATAAATTTCACTCAGAAATCAAGAGAAGAATAACTTTGTGACTAAAGTAGGAGTCAACCTACGTGAACTCATCTTAGAACATTACAATTCTCTTGTCCAACATGTATATTTCCTTTCATTTAGATCTACTCAGCTTACTGCCAAAATTAAGAAATCTTCACTTACTTACTTGAACAACATCAGTCTCTTCAGGAAATCATTAGTCATGTATAGTTATGTCTTAATTTTAGGCGACACCCCTAATGAAAGATTTGGAAAATTTGACGATGTTCACTAGTGAAAAAAATCTAAAATATTCGCTGTTGATGTCGGCCATTAGCAAGGAAGAATAGATAATGAAAGGAAATCGATATCTTAGGGAAATGATGAATGATTAAAATTTACAACTCAACTCCAATCAAGGAAATAAAAAAATAAGAAGTGAAGGAGAAAAAAAAGAAAGATACAAAATGAATTTATTAATATTGAATAAACAAGGAAATCAAGGACTTTTAGAAGTTGGAGAGAGAATTTGGAAAGCTCAAGTCGGATAACTAAGCAGTATTGTAGAGGATTGTCTCGATTCAATGTCTGATTTATCTGCTGTAAAATAAAAAATTAGAGGAAAACCCAAGAGTGTTATGTCAAGTACCCCGTTTAGTAATGAAAAAAAGATAGATTCAGCCTCGAAGCAATCTTTAGGAATATAATCTTTACAGGCTGAAAAATAAAAATCTAAAGTTCGCTAACCTTTTACAGAAATAAATCTACTTTGCGATGAATAGATCGGTGAAATGATACTAACAACACCCAGAAATCACTTGATCGACGATTTACAAAGAATTACTGAGAGAGATGAATATCTATAAAGCGATGGAAGTCCAACTCCTAGAAAAAGATTGTAAAATTCTACAAGCTGCTGAGAAATGACTCAATTTAATGATCTCTATATTATAGAAATTATAAATATCTTTTCTTTATTTAACTAACTCATCAATAGAAAATAAATATAAAAATCCGTTATTTTTGAAGTTTATATAGGAAATGATTGTTAAGTATGCAGTAAAAAATATCACTAATTTCATTCTTCAAATATTAGAACGCCGAATATTGTTTTACTTCTCCTCAATTGAAGTTTCACTTTCGGGCCTCTTCTTGAGGAGTAACTCTTTTCCTTCGAACATTTCGTTATGCAAAAGATCGAATTTAAGAGTTTAATAAAGCTTCATAAAGCAAGAAGATGTAGTTGTTTTAGATGATACTGCACAAGTTAATTTTCTATGAACAATACCATTTTCCTTTGACTACTTCATGAATTTATAGTCTTGAACCTGACTCAACTGGTTTTAAAGACTGTTTGATTTTATTGTGCTTTTTAGCTCAAAGTTAGCACAGTGAAGAGCTAAATTATTCAATTGTAACTTTTCACTGAATCCAGCTAAATCAATAAGATATTAGTGACTAACTTTTGAACAAAGCTGATGCTCACAAATACTTTTCAAATGATTCAAGCAGAAATATTCACTAATTTCACTTAACTCCATCCAAGAATCTATGCTGAATGTTCTTGGCACAACGACTGATCCAACTGTCAAATAATTGATGAGAATATCGAAGATAAAAGGTCTCCAATTTTGCAAACTAAAATCAGCTCGATCATTTTCACTGAAATTTCCTTGAAATAAGTAACGGAAATAACTGCTTCCGAGAGTAAGTAGCGACTTATTTGCTCGAATTCTGATATCATTGTCTAAGAGTATAGTGCAGTCAGTTGACCATTGATTTTTTCTATTATCAACAAATATTTAAAATTCTTAATTTGAAAGAGCAATAACAGGCTCTGAAATCTTTTCACCAGCCATTTTCAACAAATTTCTTTCATTTTCTTCCTCTTTACTTAAATACAACGACATATGAAGCTTTCTATTCAAAGTCTCAGGCAAATTAATACCATATTTTTTGTGAATATTATCGCTGTCAATTTTACCATATCCTCTATAGAGTGAGTTCATCAAAATAGTCAATGTCTTGATATCATATTACTCATTGATTTCATTTAAGTAGTTGTTGAATTGCTGTTCACTCTTGAAATATCTAGCCAAAAGACCACTATGTATGAAAATCTTTTAGTTATCTTTACTATAGATTGCCCCATCACATAGCTATTCGTTATTTACATAGCTGCGATAAATTTATTCAAGGCAATGAGTGTTATCAACTTTGCTTGAAAGCTAGAAGACATTAATGTAGTGCAGATCGTTGAAATACTATCCGTTAAAACCTCCGAAAGCAATCATACAACTGCCGACAAATCCAGCACAATGACGTCTTCTTGCTTTAGGAATTTATGTTGGTGAATTTCCAGCTTTAAGTGTTTTTATTGAGTTGTTTTGAACATCAATGATCAGTACATCGTTAAGATCATTACTAAATCTTCCTGCAAACACATAAATTTTATTGTCATAAACTGCTGAAGAGTGACCCCATCTCGAAATGAATGATGATTCTTTCAGTTTTCTTTCAACCCATTTTAGATCTTTTGTCGATTTTGTATTGAGAAGAGGAGTTAAATCTAGCGAATAAACATCGCTGAGACATCTATACTTTCCGTAACAACCAGCAACAATGAACATTTCATTGCCGATCATACAAGAAGAGTGGAAACGACGTGCGCAAGGTCGTGGACAGTCTTTTTAGAATTTAACTTATGTCCATCTCAAAGTTTAAAAGCTAAAAATCCAAAGGTCTTCTAAATCTGAAACTCCTTCTCCTCCAAAAACTGCCAGATATGGAAATTTCAGTTCAGCAGTATGATATGTTCTTTCCCAAGGTCCAGGCTAGTTTTCTTTGGGTGAAATCTAAATCCAATTTTTAGTCTTCCAATCAAGCACACTAACAGCATTGAATCTTTGTTTATTGGGTCCTCCACCACCAAAGATAACGATCTGATTATTAACAGGATCATAGTTCATTGAGCAATTAGATCTATGAGCAGGTTTGTCTCCTGTGGTATTAACTTCTTGCCATTTCATAGTAACTGAATGATAGGTCCAGAGATCATTCATGTAGTTGGAGTCTGAATAAAGAAAGAGATACCTGCGTAGCCTCCGAAGAAAACAATTTCCTCATCGATGACACAGCATGTATGACCCCAACGAGGTGATGGTTTGCTTGTGTTTTGATCTATTTTTTTCCAAATGGGCTTCTACATGTCCTTTATCAATAGAAGTTTCGAACCAACGAATTTATTATATATTAGAAATTGCTTAAAACACATATAACATCTATTTTATTAAAAACTATGAATACTTTATGGATAATTACAGTTGAAATATAATTCTTCATAATTTTTGTTATTTTATTTTTTATTTTCCGGGTTGTTATCACTCTAAAAAAATAAGCTATTTAGTTAATTATCTTTATTCTTTATTAATAAAGAAATAGCATGGGCGACATAGTCTCAGCTACAAACTCCAAATAATTTTCAAAACAAATAAATTATTTCTAAACTGTCGAAGATAAAAGATTTGGAACCATCGATATCTTTCGCATGAATGCATAACCATACGAGTATATCCTAGACTTTAAGAAAAACTACATTGAATAAAACTAGAATATTAAGCAGTATATGAGACTCATCAATCAGCTCAAAAATATCAGCCATCCAAATATAGCAAAGATATATGGGTGTGAAATGAAGGAGGGTACTTTATCAATTATTCAGAGGCTGATTTGTGTATCAGACATAAAAAAGTACATGTTTACTGCAATTACTACAATTTTACCCTATCAGCCGCCATCAATTTGAAAAATAATAATAAATCATATTTTTCATAAGGAGATCTGCTCTATATAATGGGATCATTACTCTAAACCGCATAATATTTGAAGAAATATGGCTTGGTTCTCGGTTACTACTCTACGGATCAGATCTATCTCAGCCCCTAGGGTTACATAAAGCTATACTTATTGTAAATAGACGAAAACAATAAGCATAGCTGCTACTATACAATATTAATATAGCCCACCTAGCTTAAAAACTACATATTAGCCCCATAGCAATTAATTTCTTTGAAAAAAATGTAATACTAAACCAGATATGATATTTTCAAAGCCGACATGTTCGCAATTGGAATGATAATGCTTTAATTAATTACACTGGAAAAAAATAAACATTATTATAATTAAATCAGGAAGGAAATTATGATCAGCAAAATATTTTTTAATCTCAATCTAAATAAAAATAAATATAGCCGATCCTTTATACAATTTGTAGAAAATTGCCTATAGCCGGAACCTAAAAATAGAATTGGCTTTTAAGATGCTATTGTAAAGGTTATGGAGTTAAAAAGTCAACTGGAGTGTGTGGTTCATTGTATCAAATTAGATAAATAATAGCCGATATAATAGTTGCAAATGAAATAATAATCAAATATTGGTAAATCAAAATAAATAACTAAAAAAATACATAATTTGTCAAAATAAATAAAAAAACAGAATTTGAAGGCAATGACAGCGATCAGTTATCAATAAAATAATGTGAATCTACAAGCAAAGACTAATTCGACAAAGGATGAGATCGAAAATAGAATTAAAATAACCCACATTTGATTAATAAATATTTATTTGTTTCATAAACATCAAAAAATTAAATATTTTCAAATTCAAATAGCTAAATAGGGGTTGGGGTTGGGGTTG
>DYPS01000121.1 GCA_020719775.1 Desulfosporosinus sp.
GAGATTAGTGGCTGGTGTGGGTGTGAGAGTAACTCTTACAGAACTGCAAGATCTGTGTAGCTATCTGAGATGATATCAGAAGCATGGCAGACGCGCAGAACTGTGAGAAGATGTCTGACATGCAACCTCGGGTATTGGTGGCTAGTGTGAGAAACTCTGACAGAACTGCAGAGCTGCTTAGCTATCTGAGATGATATCAGTATCATGTTGCCGCAGAACTGTTCAAGTAATTTTGTATTTTTAACATTTTTTTGAGATGTAATTATTTGAATTGGTAGTAGTGTTTGAGGACTTTGAGTTGTCTGAGGCGTTTGAGGTGTTTGTGGTGTTTAATATGTTTGAGGTGTTTGAGGTGTTTGAGGTGTTTGATGTGTTTGATGTGTTTGAGGTGTTTGAGGTGTTTGTGGTTTTTTATTAGTTAAGATGTTTGAGATGTTTGAGATGTTTGAGATGTTTGAAATGTTTAAGGAGTTTGATCCAATTATAAATATTGGATTTATTATTCAAATACATTTATATAAAATCATTTTATGTCAGATAGGACTTCCTGAAAGACAACATTTGGAGTACTGTGCTCGCCTTAGACAGTCAATCCCTGATTGGCTACCTCGGATATGTTGACAAATATATTTTCAGATTTTCTACATCTTGAGAGTGCCACGTAAAGTTGTCCATGAGTGAAGCAAGGACTGTCAAGATGAATGCCGACTTTGCTGAAAGTTTGTCCCTGTGACTTATGAATAGTCATACAATAAGCCAAAGTTATCGGAAACTGAACTCTATTCATTTTGCACGGCAGGTCGACATTTTTAGTTTCGTTGATTATCCTAGGAATAAAACATTTAGTCCCCTTAGCTTTGCCAGTTAAAACTTATGCCAACAAACTGTGCCTCTGTATTTTAAGTATTTTAACGCGAGTCCCATTACATATTCCCCCATGAATATCTAAATTTCTCATGACCATGCATATACAACCAATTTTTAATTTCAGTGAGTGTTTGGGGAGGCCGCTAAGTTCAATCGTATTGAGAAAATCTTATGGATATCGGCCGTCTTTGTTAAATTCCTCCTAATCTGGATCAACTCTATCTTCACTGGTCAATGTATATATCTCACCTGAAAGTAGGTTAAGAACTATTTCGTTAAGCTGATCGGTTTATGTGTTAGTAGTAGCTAATATAATGCGGTCAAAGTCATCTACCTCATTCACATTTCCATAAACATTTTGGATTAATTAATTTGTAATCATTGATTTGGGAATGTGGACGTATTATCCAAAACTGCCTTAGCCAACCTGTAATAAAAACATTTTATGGTGATGATCTTTTTCGTCAACACATCTCATGTTTTGAAATAATTTGAGGATTTTGAAGTTTGTCCACAAATGAGATGATTTGATGCATGCTGCAATTGTTTACTATTTTCCACCTCCGAGAACAATTGGCAGTGTTTGACGGAAATCGCCTCCTAATATCATTAGTTTTCCACCAAAAGGCAGCTGTTTATTGTGCATTATAGCTTTTAGTTGTCTGTCTAGATAGCTGAGTGAGTCTTTGTTAATGCCAGACGCTTCGTCTATGATAATCGCCTTGCATGCCTAGATTTGCTTCCATAATGGACTGTTTTGCGTAATCTGAGTTTAGCTATTGGGAAAAATTGGAATTGGTATTTTGAAAGTCGAGTGCATAGTTTTTCCATTTGGAATTAGAGTGGAGGCAATTCCTGTTGTTGCTGTTGCGATTATTTGCTGTTGAGGATATTTCATTTTGACTTCATCCATGAGTATGTTATAAAGATATGTTTTTCCACTGCCTGCAGGCCCGTCGATAAAGATGCAATTACCATTTTTGATAGGATTTTTGAGAGAGTTCATTATTTACTAATATGCTCTTGATTGATCTGCATTAAATGTTAGTTTCCTCTAGTTGATTTAAGAAAATAGGATTTGATATTAGTTTTACTATTTTTAGTATTGCTACTGTTCACATCGCTATTTTTCTTAGTTGTCTACATAGGCCTTACGTTTTCTCGGGTTGGGAATGATTGGTTCAGGTAAATTAAAGTCCTACAGAGATTTTCCTTGGCTTTACAACTTAGATTTTATATCAATTAATGCTTAGTTAAAAGACTATTCCCAGTCCTTTAAACGATAAAAGTAATCCTCTGATAAATCTTTTTGAAATTTTTACCATAGTAGCAGTGGGTCTGATATTTTGCAAAACAGAAGTAGAGTAGTAAAAAGTGCTCTCATTTGATAAGGCATTTATAGTTCGGTTGCCTATTATAAGCAATTAGTCCACTCTGCATCTGATAAATACAGATTTCTGGCGATGGCACACTCCCTAAAGGTTTAGTAATGTATTTATTCGTAGATTTTTAGGCTTTAATATGACGTTGCCCCACGAACGTACTTTAACAATGTCCTCAAACTATGAAGCTCGATATTTTTTGGTGAAACATTGTAGATTCTTGTTACTAAGCGAATATTATTTTTCCTAGGTTTCCAAGTTCTATTTTTATCATCAAATGTAAATTTTTGAGGAATTTATGAGTATAACAGTTGGCGTGCTGTTTATGATACTTTGTTGAGTTAAAAAAACTCAGTTAGCATTGTTTTTCCAAGTCTTTATTGTTTTTCTTAATAGTCTTCAATTTACTAACCTTCTCTAAAGAAGATTTGATTTTAATTTTAGAGATGAACAGGCAAGCTGATGACGGAATGACTTTGATTGTGATTTTTGAAAGAGAGAAGTCGCCATACAGCTTAGTTAGAACATAAATATCGACCATTTATATAATTTGCTACTTGATTTCTGCTACAATATTTGTTACTATTATTTTATTACTTGTCCTCACCTTAAACTATTGAGGCTTATGCTCGACTTACGCCCTTCGTGATGTATTTGTAGAGATATTTCACAACTCCTAAAGTCGAACAAACTTAGACATTTATATGGCAATTGAACTTTGCGAGAAGATAAGGGTTAAATGGAACAACCCATAAGTCTTATTAAGTATTTCTTTGATATGTAGGAAAGCCGTTTTGTGTGCAAGTCGTCACAGTTGTCAAAGTTTTGGGAAACTTTTTGCTACACTTTCCATCAATCATACAAACTTGATTGATATCGTATTGCCCACACTTTCTATGAAGCATATGTTGCCGGATTTTCAGCTTTAAATCTTCATCGCCAACTATTCTTGCACATACAATTTTATCAATAATATCGATGTTACATCCTGGCTTGAACTACTTTTTAAGACTGATAATTATATGAGCATGTGGCAGCCCTCGTCCTTGAAATTAAATGGTGTAAAAGTAGTATTCCATTTAACCAAATATTTTCTGTAAGGCTATGTCTCCTATTATGGCTATTAGTTTTTGGTTGAAAACTCGAGACACAATATCAGGTCTTTGATGAGCCAATTGTCCCTGCAAAAGATTCGATGTAATCTACGTCCATTTTGGGTTGCAAGTCACAGTGATAAAAAGGTCTGGTTTGCCAAAGACAGAGACCATGGCAATTGCATCTAGATACAGATTATGCATGTACTTAGCAGAACCTGGGAAAGAACTCGGCAGCACTACTTATTTACCTTTCATTTATTTATTTTATTGGATATTCCTTTACAGTTAAGCCTTTTTTGCCTTGAGAAACTTAGATTGATTCAATAGTATAAAATTTAGATTGTTCTGTTAAACTTGTATAGCAATATCGAGGATGAATTGCTGAAAAAGTTTGCCTGAATAAAAAATTGGATTAAATTAGCCTCTTCTAATAGCTAACAGAGATGCCATGTATTAGTGAATAGTTACTCTTCTTGCTACTCCCTTTCCGATACTCTTTTTTTTAATTTATGGCTACCATCCCTGTTCACCATGTGGAAATAGAAGTGGGTAAGTCATAGGTAAAATATTTGAATTTGTGAGTCCAATATAATGAAATTTACCTTTACCTTATGGCGTCCTCGCATAAATAAGTATGTTGCGTTCTGTCGGTATATTTTAGTCTAAGTCGTATATGGCACACATTTACTGGACTGTTGGTTTGTTGTATTTGTTATTGTTCTGAGCTATTTTTGTCGTTGTAAGCTGTATAGCTAATTTTTATGGTTGATCACTATCGTCATGTATTTATTTGAGCATCATAAACATTTTGGCAAAGGGGTTTATTGCTCTAATCTAAAGCTATAGTTTGGTGATAATATTTTGAGAACACTCTTTGTTGAATTTATTCTAACTTCGAAGAATGACTGCTTAATCTGGGTCATAATAGTAAATTTGAGCGTATCGAGCCTTCGTAGGATCGTCAGAAATCAAATCTGAAGTTGAGTGTGTAATCTGCCCCCCTATTTTTAAGCTGTATGGCCCTTTACCCTTGACATTTTTGATCAATCCGGAAGAATAGTGTCTTTAATTAGATGGTGAGAGCTGAAAAGCGCCTAATGATGCTGTAGCGAACATTGAATTATAATTTCTGATGTTGCTATGGAAGTTTTTTCCTTCTTAAGAATCTGGGTTTTAGTACAATTTTCTCAATTAAGGAGGACATTAATTAGGTTTGAAGATCTTAAGCTGTCCATCTAAGCAACAGTTAGTTTGCCGATGAAGCTCGTCTTTAAAGTGTAGGGCACGGCACTGTTAATTTTTGCATTCAAATTTCATTTATCCTAAACTGTGCTCTTTGATCGGTTAAATTTAAGATATATCAAAATAAGCAGTGCAAATCGTCGACTTAAAGCCAGAATTCATAAATTATTCTCTTCTTGAAATTCCTTTTTCTGATTTATCATAAGTTTTGTGCCTTTATTTGCCTTTTTGACTCTTATCATAGTTATTATGCCTCTCAAGTCCTTGAGTGCTCAGATCATATTTATTATGCCTCTCAAGTCCTTGAGTGCTCTGATCATATTTATTATGCCTCTCAAGTCCTTGAGTGCTTTCATTATATTTCCTGTGCCTCTCAAGGCCTTGAGTGCTTTCATTATATTTGCTGTGCCTCTCAAGGCCTTGAGTGCTTTCATTATATTTGCTGTGCCTCTCAAGGC
>DYPS01000035.1 GCA_020719775.1 Desulfosporosinus sp.
CCCAACCCCAACCCCAACCCCAACCCCTAATATTTTATATAGAAATACTAAAGTAGACATCAACCATAATCTTTATAAATAATTATCGTCATTTTTAATTGAAAGTATAATTGCTCATTGATCATTAACATTAGCAAACAGAGGATGAACCAAAATCTGCTAAATCGTTGGTCTTTCTTCTGGGCTTCTGCTCAAGCATTGTCTAATCAGTTATCTCAACTACTCGCTTACGCATCCTTTGAATGTTACTTATTCATTTTTCATTTTTTATAGTAATTCTTTCTAGTCTGAACATTCCCATGGAGCCTATCTGTGCAACATTTCGTAAAGCACGACTCCAAAAGCGAATATATCTGATGCATAGCTGTATGTGCTTGTCTACAAAGCTTATAGACTCATATATAGAGGAGAGCCTAAATTGAATTTTTTACCTTCTTCTAATTTTCTAAATCAAAATATAATTACTTCTATTCGATTGCAAAACCAAAGTCTCCTAATTTGCAGTGATCTCTTTGGATTAAAATATTCTATGGTTTTATGTCTCGATGCACGATTCGAGCTTACTTTAATTTGGCCAAGGCTAAGGCCACTTCTTTCCCATATCTCAATACAAGTGCTTAATCCAGTCCATTTGTGGAGCTTCTCAGCATTTTATAGAGATCTCCTCCTTCACAAAACTCTGCGACTATAAAGCAAAAGGAATTAGTATCGAATATATCAAATATGCGGATAGTATAGTCAGAATTGCAATTTTCTTGACATCTTGTTTAATTTTACAATAGTAATTTTTGTTATTCCGTCTTAAATATTTACCTATCAATAACTTTAACGCAAACAAGTTAGAATGTTTCTGTATCAATGCCTACATATGCATCTCCACTCATTCCGCTACCAATTTTCTGATCGATGGAAAACTAATACTTACCTAATTTTTTCATAGATCTTTTCTAGGAATTGGGAGGGCTTGGTCTGAGAGGTGCCATAGCTTGTTTATTGTTTTTGATATTTAGATGATGTTTTTGATCGTTGGGTATTTCGTAGATGTGAGTGGGTGTATTTTCTGTATTTTCTAACATTAACTGATATCTATATTTGAATACAAGTAATAAAGAAGTATTACAGATCAAGTAAATTAATACAATTTTAAATGTTGATATTTTGGTCATTGGGATTAGTTAAAGAGTTTCATTTTGCAGCGTTGGCAGTTATCGATTTGTTATTTTGAGAGTGGTTAGTATATTTTTATGATTTTGGAGCATTCGCAATGAAGTAGGAAGAATCTTCGTGGTTGTAGGCCAAAGGCATCTTGGTTGCAGTCTTCTTCTTTGAATTTGTTGTATTAATAGATCAAACTTTTGAGATATGCAGTTTCTCCTTTATAATATCTGTTGATAATTTAATTGATTTTGGTGATGAATTGTGACAATTTGGAGTTGGCTGAAATGATTCTTTTGATTTGTTTGAACTAAAACTTTTACATTTCCCTATCTTTGACAATCAGCAATGGAAATAGATTCATTAAATAGTTATTCTGAATAATATATAAATTACCTTTTCATTTTCGCTGACAACCCCTTCAAAAACAAATCTTGGCAATTTGAATTTAGTCCTGGTCCTTAAATTCAATTTCGAACTTATTGCAATTTCATTGCTATTTTATTAGTTTTATCCTGAAACTATTCTTTATAAAATATCCATAAATAACATCTCTGTTTTAATATGATCGAAATGATTATAAGAACCTAAAAAATACAGTTGATAGTGTGGCTTTCTGCCTAACATACGATAGAGCATTTTGAAATATTGCTATAATTATTTCCCTAAAAATTAATTCTAAAGAATGTACAATTTTAGAAAAAGACCAAATGCTAATTTAGGATCACTCATTTTACGACGGATGAAATTTGCTAAAATATCGTATCTCATTTTGTCGATGGGACCAGAAAGAAGTGCAATATGAGCGCTCAGCTAGTTTTGGAATACTGTTTGAATGATGGATGATTTTTGGGAATTTAATGAAATTTTTTATAGAAGGTAGGTTATTTAATCTTAGTAATCTCTGTTGAAACTGCGAATATCATAAACTCTAAGTTTGTCGTGCCGATGAAATTGACTCACTCTTTTTTCATTACCACCAAAATACTTTTAATAAACTTTTCTTAACTTAGGAGATTGTATTCTATTCAAATATCCCAAAATAGTGCTATCTTCATCTTTTTTCTGGTCTTCTCTTTTGGTCTATTGAGATAGATCACTTTTGGATCTGCTCGCATAATATTTATCATCTTTTTTGAAACTTCTCTCCCTGTTGAAAATAATAAGATTGACCTCATCCTAAATTTTCCAATCATAGATTGACTGCTGTGGCTCTTCTTTTCCCAATTCAATCCCATTTTAATTTTATCTCAAAACATTTTCCAAAGATGATTAATTTCTGCTGACATCAAAATATTTCTTAACTGCATTGGCCTCCCCAATAAATGGTTTTTTATTGGCTGGATATTTATTTTAAGTAATGCAGATACTTCCCAAGGGATTCCATGAAAAACATACGGGAGCGGGATATAGCATATAGCGTTTACTGCTTCCCTTTTTATCAACTTTATCTATCGTTTATCTCCTTTTAAATTATGATGCTCTGCGATGAAATTAAGTCTATATTTTTAAAAAAGTACTCCTGCTTAAATCAAAAACATTTTTAAGCATTCGCTTTGTTTTTTGGATTATTAGCTGTAATTTCTTCTTTGAATAGCTTCAATGCAATCACTGATGATATTTTATAGTTTCTATTGCAGATCTTTTTTTTAGTTGGGCGTTAGTTCTAGATTCAGTTCCTATAATTCTACAATCAAATCTCCCTCGACTAGACTGTTTGCCAGTAGAAAGAACGAATGCGAGAAGTTTAATTTGATAATTATTTTGATGTCTTTGGAAGATTAACACCATTCTAATCGTCCCTTGTACCCGTATAAATTTCTCTTGACTTCGAATGAGTTCAATTTCCACACTAATTTATTGTTAGTGTTGACTTTTTCCAGTACTTTCAGCACTATATTTTTTTACTAAACTTTCTCTTCACCCTTAAAAGAAGCCAGCTTATCCGCAGAAAAAATATTTTTGCGTTCTTCCTGTGGTGATTCTGATACTTTGGTAAAGGAAGAGCTCTGTCCTCTCTTTTCCTCTCTTCCCAACATTTTATCAAATAATATAGCTCAAATAATAAAAAAACAATCAAATCAAATTTTGATATGAGTCGTAAGCAAATATGAATGTTCAAATGTTTTGACAGATCAAATCTCTTTTTGAAGATTCTCGATGAGTTCAGTAGCTTTGACGATGAATTGCATAAGAGTGCATCCTTTAATTTTCCATCCCTCCTTCTTGGCAACTTGACAAATGCATGGCCAGCAATCCTTCTTGGATCCAAGCAAGAATTTAAGGCAGTTGATATCAGCAGTTTGATCAGCTCCCTTTTCTTTAGCAGCTTTGTCGCATTCGGTATAGGCTGAATAGATAGAGTATTACCTTTTTGAAGATCCTGTTCACATTATAGAACTAGTTTTTGAGTGCAAATGTCTTGAGAGAGTACAACTGCAATGAAGAAAACAATAAGGAGTTGTTTGATCATGGTGACGAATAATAAATTATAGCTCAACAAATAGCATAATCAAATAATTAATCTACTTTTTCAGCGTTTGACTCGGAATGTTTTCTTTGTCTTGCCAAGTTAGCGCATATATTCTGTTTAGAATTGCTACTTGCTCATTATGCGGTCGCAATTGTCGAATTTCTACATTTTTTGTAAAAGGCCCTAAAGGCATTGTTCCATGTTGCCATTACTGCCTTCGCCTTTTCCGATGAGTTTCTTTGGTAAAAGTCGGTCTATTTGCAGCTAAAGCTATATGAACAACTAGTCGGATAGGAGAAGGCCATCTTCATGATAACTTGTGTCGATTCCGAGCAATTTGGCTGATTAAAGCAAAATACCCTTATCTTCAACAACTTTTTATAATTAACTATTTTATGAATTGCCTGTTTTGATGTGTTTCATTGAGCGTAGTTTAACTCTTCCTGGGAGAATTTACAATTTATTGAGCTGTCTTGTTTCGTATATTTAACTGATTCTTCTTTATATTCGTAACCTTTATATTTAGGCTTAAATATCTTAAATTCTTATATTTTATTCTTATATTTTTTCCATTAATTCTTTATTTTCATTATCTAGAGAGGAATAATGACTAATTGCCTCATTGCAGCTCCAGCTTTCTGCAACTTTTACTATTTTTTAAATTTTTGTTTAAACTTACTCAATTGCAGCTTTTATATCCATTCCTTCTGTTTTTATACTGCCTTTTTGAATTCCTGATCTTTCTGATATTTTTTTGAGATTACACTTATGAAACATGTTTTTCTAATTCAAATTGGTTATAAAAACACGATCTTGAACAGCCTGTTCATGTTTAGGCATTTAAATATGAATTTTGATTTATTATTTGGGCTAAACCTCATCCATACTTTCCTGCCTGACTTCCTGCTCCTCAAACTCTAACTGCATTTTTCTAGCTTTTGATTATCTGGTAATTTCTGTTTTGATAATAGCTTCCTTGTACATTGATTCGTGGTGTTTGATTTATTTTTCTATTTTTTTGAACAGATT
Source organism: Desulfosporosinus sp. (assembly GCA_020719775.1). Taxonomy (GTDB): domain Bacteria; phylum Campylobacterota; class Campylobacteria; order Campylobacterales; family Arcobacteraceae; genus CAIJNA01. Next base: position 4,658 of record DYPS01000035.1, read on the forward strand.
TGAGAAAACTACTCTATCACTTCTGGCAGATGCAGTTTGCTCCTTCAAACTGTTAATTTTGGCTATTTCTTCGTTGTGCTTGACCAAAATTTGTTCGATATCATATTCGACCTTATGCACTTTTTTTTACTTGGTTTCTAGTTATACTTGGCATTATCTCTTCTAATTTTACTCTATTTCTTTCATCTACTCTCCCAGCAGTTCAATCAGATGATTTAAGGCGAACTTAATTAAAAATTAGCTACGTTTCGTTTTTGTTCGCAATTTATGTTCAACATGCAATTGTTTAACTCTTGTTTAATGCTTTCCATATTCTTTACTAATCCTGGCTTATGCATCCTCGATCTTTTGTTTTTGGCCGTCATAGGACAATTGATAGCTTTCGATGGAATTGACTATTACAGAAGTTTCTTTTGCTGATATGTTGTGCTAAGATTATGAGTGCTTCTCGAATTTCGGAGAGTGCTGGAAGTGAGTAGGATATATTTTGGTGTTAGTTTATTGTCTTTGGACATTGATCACTCTACTTGAGTATTATATTCTATGGAATTTGTATCAGTGCAAAATTCAAAAAAAAGAAGGAAACTTAAACAACAACTATCGAGAACAAATTAGTATATTCCTGCGAATATTTAGACATAATTTATAGTTCGATTCAGAAAGTGTGGATGGGGAAGTTAGAGTTGATCGACTGATTGAATATGTTTAAATGGTGGTAATTGAATGAATGGAATATAAATATAAGTCAGAACAAACCCCATAATCTGCGTTGGTTCTCCCTGACTTTGAAAATAATTTATTTTTCTTCTTCTGAGTATTCGAAAAACTCAAAGAATACTTCCATGATATCCTTTGATTCCGGTTTTAAATATCTACATTCATTCATAATTACTTGATATCCAAAGATTTAATGAAATTCATAACAATACTGCGGATGTGGAACAGCTTGTTCTTCAATTCGGATATTTTTTAGACTTGCTTGTTTTTTTATATCTACATCTATAATAGTTTTATTGTAAAGCCTTGATCTGCCCGACGGGTTGTTTGTTCGCTATTGCTCTGATCGTTGGCCATGCATTTCGAACATATTCCAGCTTTTCCTGGATGAAATTAATTGACTTTTGGACTTGTGTCTCTTTCTCTATGACCTCTTTCACTTCCAAATACTTCAAAAATGGAGCCTGTGATATGATGATCATTATTGAACTAATCTTCCCCACTTTCCTTACCAAATCTTTTAACGTGGCTTATATTTTCAGCAATCCCTTCGTTACTTTTGATTTATTTTTTCTTCAGTTATTTAAGTTGTTAATTGAGGGATATAAACTTGAGTTTGACCTAATTAAGTACGGCTAATTCTTCATTATCCAATAATTTTTAATCGTTGTTAATCCATACATCTTCCAATTAAATATTGAACAGATAGTTTAATATTTTTTATACCTTATATTGACTTTCAAATTTACTTATTGGTGAAAATTATCGTAGTTGGATTTATTTTTATTCGAGGTTGTTTTCACTCATTATTGGATCTTAAAGCACTATTTTACTGTGTTTCGGTTTGAAGCTATTGTTGAAACTTGAACGATCACTCATTGAGCATTGATCGATCACTTTCAGATTGTTGTAAATTAATTTTTAGTATTTTTTCAAATTAGTCAATTTTTTCTATAAGAAGCTACTCATATTGCTATAATCTGATTTTTTCTTTTATAAATTTTGAAGATCAATTGCCATTTAGAAATTTTTTTATTTGATAGTGACATGTTAACTTTCTAATTTATTCATTCTCTCTTGAAGCGCCTTCAATTATTCTTATGTTTTGATAAGCTGGCTACTGCGTTTTTCCAATTCCAAATTTATTTTTTAATTTATTTTTTCCATTTTCTAAAGTTCCCTCTTATTGGCAAAACTATCCTCTTCAAGAACATTATTTTAATTTTTTCCTTGTTTGGCCTAATAAAATTTAAGAGTTGTTTGCAATTCATTGATGATTTAATTTTTATCAGCCATTTCCTCAGCCAGCATCTCCAAACTCTATTTTTTCTTTTTGCTTTAAATCTCTTGTCTTCTTACATTTTCCTCTACCTGATCATCAAGCATTTTCTTTTGAAATTTAATTTGCTATAATTCTTGCGACAATTAGAAAACTCTTCGAGTTAATTATTTCACCTTCTCTTTTTTATGACTCTCTATCTTTGACATTGCTACATAACAGGACACATTTCTACTCAATGACTTATCAAATGGCATCAAACTGTTTTCTCTATCATTGAGGACGCCTTCTTGTTCTAATCTTCCGTTTCCCCTCTCCATTGACTGAAAAATCATTTTGGCACTGTAATTCATTCTTCTGGATATAATTTTCTCTATTTTTTGTAGGAACATATAAGCTTTATGACAGGACCCTTCGACGTATGCCAGTTTGATTATGTTAAAACTTTTGATTTTTCGACGTAAAAATAAGTCTCCTACTGTAATTGCAAGTGAGACTCTAGATATTTTATTACTATGTAAGAGAGAAGTATTGCTTGTAGTGCCTGCATCGATACTTTTCTTAAGTGTTGTAGAAAGTACTGATCGATCTGTCTTTTTCTTGAGAAGTTCAATCAAATTGAGATACTTGTCAATTAATTTTTCTTTCTTATTGCACTCGATACAATCCTCCATCTGTTCGACCTGTTCTTTTTACATTATTATAAAATTAATATTAGAATTTCAGCCACAAAACACTGGTAACTCATTCTCATCTGAGTCAGTTCCTCAACTTATATGAATAGTCAATCATTCTCATATCAATTTTTGAAAATAGATCTATGTTTGAGGAACAGAAGTCTATTTGAGTTTGTAAAGTGCAAAATTAAATTTAATTGGATAAAATGTATATAAGGTTTAGTAATAGTGTTATCTTTTTTGGGAATAATATATTATGGTATGGATTGGTATATGGGGTTGTATTAGGTTAGGTATACTTTAGTGATGTGTTTGTGTGTTATAGGGCTGTGGTCTGTGATTTGAATGCAATAAATGGGCGGGTTGGGAAGAGCGGGTATTATATTATCCTATAGCAGCTGTTGAATGGTAAGTCCCTTTTAGATTTTTCTTTCCTCTTCATCTTTTCATCATATCTTAGAGAGCCGAAAGCAAGAAAGATACGAAGGAGCAGAGCGTGGCAGTCGAAGGCGAGCTGAGGAGAAGTTCACGACAGAGGAAGGAGCCCAAGTACTTTTCTAATTTAAGGATTTAGGAATGATGATTTTTTCATGGGATCCACCTATCTCGAAGAAGTCCTAGGCCATAACAACTACGATGTAAGACCACCCTTTATTTCTTTTCTTTTTCACCAACTTCCTTAATTCTAGGACGACTGCGGACACAAAAGGAGGCGAATGAATTACCGATACGACGACAGCGAGGATTACTCCGAGGGACACAAATGCTCCAAAAAGAGGTAATTTTCATAGTATTTAGCAAACAAATCAATAGTAACAAGGTGGAGAGTCTTCTAGAGTGGAGGTTTCAATTGTAAATGCTGCCAATTATTGTGAGCTATCTCCCTGATGAGCCTATCACTCCAATTGAGCAGTTGCACAAAGTCAAAACAACCAAAAGTGTTGCCAATTAAAATCTTCTTGTAGTTGCCTAAGACATCGAGGTGATTTTCATTAATATTGATTGGGGTAAGAAAGGACAAACTCTAAAAGATTTTCAACAATTGAAACTTTAATCCAATAAACTTATGCCCAAAGGGTTAGTGTTTGTTTGGGCTCCCAAAGAATATATCTCTGAAATGCTCGAAATTATGGAAAAGAAAGACTTCGCATACATCTAGAATTTTTAAATCATCAATTTTGACATTGAAAAGGCAAAGGTTTTAGGTCAGAGAGGAGGACAAAAAAGTATCATCAGTAAAAATGATGATAAAAAAGAAGATAAGACTCAAGTTGAACCTTCAGTGGAGTTAAAGGCTTTAATTAAAACATTAGATGGAGTAAATCCTTGTGATTTGATTGCCAACGAACCTTCTTAGTACTTCAATCGCAGTAAAAGAACTCTTCTGATGTTCAAAAAGGTACAAATAAGATTATTAAGCAAAATAACCATAAATTATAGTTGAGACATCAAAGAACCTGTGATGTTGTGTTTGACATGCCTGCCAAACTCGAAGAAAAATGTGATGCAGATCTAAAATCCTATATCTACAACATGATAGAGACTTTGTTGCCAGACTGTTTAGCTGTAACTCAAAGAAAAAAGAATGAATTTCATTACAAAATGTTGGAGCTGTGGGGTGATAAGGATGAGCCCAGGAGAGGATGGATCAGTGTTGTTCAAGAATGATTATATGATCTTATCAACGTAACTAATTTATCATTGTTTTAAGTGAAAAAATGAAGAATATCGTTTGAAAGTAAAAGTCAAATTTTCAGTAAAAAAACTAATCATAAACAATGTATATTGTACTGAATCTAATGCAATTATGTAAGTTTGATTAAGTATTTCGAAGTTCTATTATGAAGATAGTAAGTTTATGTGTGGATGTTTGATTTTCTGTTTTTGTGAGTAAACGGCGGGGCTGATTAAATTAAGATATTTGGTACTACTGATATTTCATGTTAAGGCCTTAACTTTTATTGACTTAAACATTAGATATTTTAATTGAAAGATGAAAGCAAAAGCCCCAAGCAATCAGCCCAAAGCCCCAGAGAAAAAGGTGTTCAAAGCAGAAGACTATGCCACTATGACCATCCCAGTTGAGGAGGTTAAGGACATCAAGACTGCTTTCGATATCTTCGATGGTGATCTCAGTGGTATTGTTGATCCTCAAGAGCTCAAGAGAGCCTTTGAGCAACTTGGATTTGGAGGACAAAACAAATTTGTCTATCAAATTCTTGCTGAGCTCGATGATGATCAATCTGGAGGTATCGATTTCGCTGAATTTTTGAGACTCGCCACTGCTAAGCTTAGCGACAAAGACAGCAAAGCTGAAGTCGATAAGGTCTTCACCTCATTTGACGTCAATAAAGCCGTACTTATTTTACCATTTAGGGCAAAGTCAGTGTTTCAGAACTTAAGAAAATTTCTCAAGAATTAGGAGAGAACTTGACTGACGAGGAACTTGAACACATTTTCGTTAAAGCTGATTTGGACGATGATGGATTCGTCACTGCTGATGACTTCTACAACATCATGACTCACAAAATTTATTGGGAGCAATGATTATCCGCCATTATTTTGCAAGAATAAACGCTTGCCTAAAAAATTCTAATCAAAATGACATTTAACTGCGCTTATTTAAATTGAAACATAAAGTTAGCTTGTTTTAATCGCTTTCACAAAATTAAAGATAGTAAGAATAGATCAAAAGAAATCCATATTTTCAAAAATATATTTTTTTATTTATTTTTAATGATAAACTTTGGTGATGTTTGATTTTGATTTTTGTGAATAAAATCTAATGCTATTTTATTTGATTTGAATATTCTCAATTAATAACATTTAAGTTACAAAAGATGACTGAGGTAATCAAAAAATAAAACATAATCGACATGCCCGACAATTCAGACATGATTGCTGAAGCCATGAAATAAGTAACTCTTCATTTACAAAGGCCAAATACGCAGTCGATAATCTCAAAGTCGAGTATCTGATGTCCAAGCACATTAAGGAAAAATTTGATTAAAAATATGGTACGAACTGGCACTGCGTTGTTGGCAAAAACTTCAGTTCTTTCGTAAGTTACTAAGCCAAAAACTATATATTTTTTTATGAGGGACAACTGGCCATTTTGCTATATAAAATTGGATGATGATGCATATTATTGTCGATTAAACATATCATGATCATTGTTAGCTTAGCCAGGAATTTATCCTATCTGAGGATTGAAGGCAATTGGTCGAACATCGGAGTGATAGGAGGGTTAAGTAGATTTTTTACATTTAAGGGTTTTGAAAAAGTTATGGATTTTTGGAGTAGAGATCGTATATTACTTCTATTGAGGTCATCACTTCTATTTTCAATATTTTCTGTAAATTTTGAGTCATTTTGAGGGCTTTCCAAAAATGTAGGCCATCATCATAGAAAATATCATGGGAATAATTGTCCATGAGAATGGTGTCTGTATTCGTAGGTGAGGATATTGCTTTGTTTTAACTGATCAAATATGATATCTTTTTCATTTGTATTGTTAAAAAATTGTAATGGGAACTTAAATGAATATTATTTTTTCCTAACTGTCTGTTTAGGATTCTTTCTGTTCTCAGGAAACTCATGTGTCCAATTTAATTCATGCTACAAATAAGGCTATCAAGCATAAGAGCCTAAGTCTAAGAGCGTTGTAAAAGATTTCTTTGTTTTTTTCCATTTATGTAAATATTTTCACCTTGGGGCTTATTGAGACTGAGTGACAATTGGTTTTTTATTTGTTCCAAACAATCGTATACAACTCCATGAACTTGAGGAGTGCATCGAAGGGAATAGGCATCTTGCACGATGTCTAAGTTGGGTTTTTAAACCTGAATAAAATGTAAGCTACGTTTGGATTAAGATGAATGAGGTCATTAATTTTGGCTGCAAAATCGATTTGTCCTTTATGATTTTTTTATTGATGGACGATACTTATAAAAGGATTGGTTCTAGCGTGAAGACTGACTAGCCCTAATACTACTACATATTCACTCTTTTTTAGTAATTTTTAGATGGTTCTGATGCAATAAATCATTGTTGACAGCACGAGAGCGCTTCCCTCAAGTACTTCTGAAAATATCTATTCATTTAAATATATCTATGCTTGACTTTAAAGTATTATTTGGGCCATCAATTCTCCATCATGATGACTTTTGTAAAATTTAAGTGTGGATTAATTTTGTAAAATGTTATAAAACTCGGATAGGCATGATAGAAATGGAGTAAGAGTTGGTGAGGAGTACTTCAGCAAACTGTTAATTTTCATAAGTAAAAAATCAGACACGAATGAAAGTGGATAGATTTATCCATCAGTCGAAGCTAAAGCTCTCAATTTATTAGTAATTGTTGGATTATTTTGGGGCAAGTTGTCTTTTGGTTTAATTTAAGTCTCAATTTGAATAGTTTGGCCGAAGTGTTATAAGGTGAGCCTATTTGGTAATTTTAGTTGTAGTTTTGGCTAAAACATAGATTAATTATTATTAATGTTACGAACATTACACTCGTCTATCTATTTTCTGCCCACATTAATATCAACTGTCAAATGAAAGTGAAATGTATGGATTAGGATGGCAATAAATTTAAAATGATAAATTATCACTGTCATTTTGATTTTAACAGGTTTTATCTTGGATTAATTGTGATTTGAGTTTTTTACACTTTTTCCAAATAATTATGTTTAGATCGTAAAGTTCGATTCAAAGTAAAATCAATGTTTTCATAATTTAAATTTTTAATTTGATTATGAGCACTAGCAAGCAAATATTCGGCTTCAATCAAAAAAATAATGGCAGCAAGGCTCCAGTCACCAGTTGGAGCAAAGATTCTTCCTATCTTGCAATTGGCAATTAACGAAACTTCGTTTATATCATTGATAAGCGAGGGAAAGTACTCGTAGAAAAAGAGCTCCCAATGCGAGGAAGAGTTGCACAGCTTGACTGGGATAATGAAGATTAACTACTCGCAATTCTCATAGAGGGAGCTTCTTCTGTGTTTTTGTGGGCACCATTCACAACTAATCTTGTTGACGAACTGCAGTTTTAAAATCAAAAAACTAGCATAACTTGGATGGGATGGTCGATCACGCATCCAGTCTTTGCTTGTGGAAATGAAAAGGGATATATCAACTTTTACTATAAAAAGAATAAGAGAAAAGTTCCTACAATGGGTAAGCATTCAAAAAAAGTTTTTTGTGGGGATTGGAACACTGAAGGATTGTTGGTCACTGGAAGTGAAGATAAATTGATTTCAGTTTCTAGTCATACTTCTGACAATGCTGCTAATTCATTGGCAGTTAAAGCTGAGCCCAGAGATTTGAAATGGATGACAATGAAGACTTAATAAAGAAACAAAAGGCAGACTACTGTTTGTGGTATTTTTAATCAAAAAACTCTTTTGATCCATGATATTTCCCAAGATCGTACTGCTCCTTTGTAGCTTATGTTTGAATCAAAATATGGTAAAATAATAGATTATCAATTTTTCGGAGATGGCTACATCGTAATCGGTTTTTCATAAGGATATTACTGTCATGTTTCAACTCACGAGAAGTAAATGAAGGATTAAATAAAGAGTGAAAGAGTATTCAACGCCCCTCTCGAGGCAATGGCTATTAACAATCCCTTTTATAAATTGGCATTAGCTGGAGAAAATAAAATAAAAATTATTGGTTTGAGTGATTGGAAATAAATCAAACAGTAAACATTTGAATTACCTCCTGGAAGTGGAAAAGTTGCATCCATGAGTTTTTCTCCAAATGGGAATACTCTTACTGTTGTGACTCAAACTGGTATGCTTTTCGGGTATATTTTATCAACGACTACTTTGATCAGCACTTATAATGAACTCGTGGCTCTTCTTAGCTCACTTACAGAAGTTGTTCTCTTAAGTTGTTCATCAAAGAAAAAAGGTCAATTAATTAATAATATTAATTTGCCTTTTGAGCCAAGTGGCATATCTCTTGGACCGAATCACCTAGCTGCTAGACTGGGCAATACAATCAAATTTTATCGTTGGCTCAGAGATAAATCATTATTAGCAGGAGGATAATAAGTTAATGAAATTCAATGTGAATACAATATTAAAAGACTTGAGATTGGTGATGGTTGGGCAGCTATTCTTGATGATAAAAATAAAGTGCATTTGGTTGAAATATAAGCAAAGCAGGGCAAATAAAAAGTGTTCCCCGTCGAGGGAGATCGTCAAATAATTCAATATTTCCTCACCAAAGTGTTTCTTATATACCTCGACAACACAAGTCGTTTAAAATACTACCATATTGAAGACAAAAACGTAATAATGTAGCATAAGCCTGATAATCCAATTCTACGTATATTCCCCAATAAAAATGGAACAAAATTAATCCTCCAGCACCAAAATGGAGAGGTTAATCTTTTCTTCCCAACAACTGAATCTTATCATAATGTTCATCTTGTGACTGATAGAGTGGATCGAGTTATTTGGGATAATTAAAATACAAATTAATTTGTAATTGTTAATGGTGGTAATGCTTTTACCTATGTTATTTCCAAAAATAATATTTTTGGACATTTGGTCTCGCCCGTCAATGAAATCTTAAGTATTGACAAAGCTGAAAATTAGGAAGGAGAGCCCAATTGTACAAGAGTTGATAAAAATGTATTAACACTCTCTCAAGGAAATATATTTTTTATGGCTGGTATAACAGTCAGCTATATTCCTTTGACTTCTCATGCCTTCTTCATTAATTATTCTTACTAAAATGATGCCCTGGAGGGGCATACTAGATATTTTTTTGCTAATTTGGCTTTGAAACGATTCCAGCAAAGCTTAATTGCAGCTAAATATTTGAAAATTCCACAATTTTATTAAATATTAGGAAGAAAATCTCTCTAAAATTTAGATCTCGATATCAGTCTTAAGGCATATCAAATGGGTAAAAATTTGGCAATGGTCTTAACTCTCTAACCTCTTCTCCACTAAAACTAGAAAGATTTACTTGTAGGCCATGTCGCAATGATTTTAGGCAAATACGATCTAGCTCAAGAATACTATCTCAAATCATCATAACCTCTCAATGCTCTCGACATGAGATGTGATATTCAGGATTGGTTTATTGCATCTTCTCTTACAAAAAATATTGCACCTGAACAAGAGAATTTTATCAGCAAAAGATTAGCGACTCAAACTGAATCTCTTGGCAATAATACTTAAGCCTTGAAGCAATTTTAAAAATCAGTGATAAACAATGAACTTAAGAGTATTCCGAAAGCAACAGTTGATAAGCACAATGTTGAATGTTTTGCTGGTATTGCCAGAACTTCGGTTAAATTGGGAGATATTCAAAGGGGATTTAATATTGCTCGATAAATTAAAGATAAGTCTTTGTTGATTGATATTGCTGTTGTTTGTGAAAATATGAAGCAATATTTATAGGCTGCTCAAATATATGAAAAAGCTTAAAATTTTGAAAAAGCAGCCATTTTATATTTGCAGCTGAAGATGTTCAAACAAGCAGCGCCAATAATGAAAAAAGTGAAGTCAAAAATAGTTCTAATGAAATATGGTAAAGCTAAATAATCAGAAGGAGCTTATAAGTAGGCTGAATAAGCATATGAAGATGCGGAGGCTTGGTAAGATGTAGTTAAAATTAATTTGAATAATTTCGATAATTTGTAAAAATGCAAATAAATTTTAAGAAATAAATGTTCAACCTCCACTGTCGCTTCAATTGTTGCTAGTTATTGTGAGAAAAGAGGTTTTTGGAAAGAGGCAGTATAGTTTTCCATCATGGCCAACAGAAAATAGTAAGCTTTCGTAATGGCTCAGGCTCATGGTGAAATGGATACTTATGCTTAATTTTTGAAGGAGTGCACACCCGACTAAAAAAATCAGATTGCTAATTACTATTAAGGAAAATCAATGTGGGATAAGGCTGCCAAACAATATGATTAGGCTAAGAATCCTTTGAAAGCTTTGAAATTGTATATAAAAGCTGGATAAATATTTATTGATAACATGCTTGCTTTAATTGAGAAAAATTCTACTCAATAGCATTTGATTCAAGAGTTATTGGATTACTTAATGGGAGAGGCTGATGGTCAGCCCAAGGATCCAATCTTTACATACCGTCTTTATCGTATTCTTAAAAATTTCAGAAACGCAGCAAAGATAGCAGTAACGATAGCTTCTCAATAGCAATAAAATGGTAACTACAAAGGTGCACATGACATTCTTTTCCAATCATATCAAGATATTAAAAAGGCCAATGTTCCAATTCCTCTTGAATTATAAAAAAAATTATCAATTCTTCATTCCTATATCATAGCTATTAAGAGAGTGGCTAAAATGGATCAACATATTGATACTGCTTTGATTCTTAACAAAGTGTCCAAAAATATTATACAATTTCCTGCGCATGCTTCGAGTATTCTCACTACAACTGTTGTGAAGGCAATGAGAGCTGAGTTGAAGGGACTTGCTTACACTTGGGCCATTGTTGTTTTTAGACCTGAATATAAAAGTCAAGTAAATTTATAATTAGTTAGATTCCTGAAAAATATGTGTAAAAAATTAAAAAAGTGGCTATGAAGCCTGTAAATGATGAAATTCCTGAACCAAAATCACCTTGTCCATTCTGTAAAGAGCTTGTTGCTGATTATAATGATGACTGCCCTAAATGTTTGAATTACATACCTTTTTGTATCGCTTCAGGAAAGTATTTATTTATTGATGTAGACACGTCGTTGCCGAAGATTTGGCTCAATGCAAACATTGCAAATTTTATTGCAATTACTCAACAATTAAGAGAATGTTGGATTGCCCAGAAATTGAGAAAACATGTCCGATGTGTGGAGTTGATATTACGATTGATGATATAACATTTTTGGGATAAAATGGAGTTGCAGGACTAAAGCGAGCTCCTCCTCCGAGAGAGGATTCAAAAACAGAGAAAAAATAGAAATGATAAATCATAAATCATCAAAATCATTTAATTTTTAAGTTGTTTCAAAATAACCAAATACATTTTAAATCTACAACTTTGACTAACTTTCCTCAATGAAAAGTGGTTTAATTATTCATTAATATTTTAAATTTTATTTAAATTTTGTCTTAACGGATCATTCAAAAAGCCTATCTTATAATAGGAATTTTGCAGCTGACAATTAATAATATTATTTCTGATGGGCTGCGGACCAACTCCTAAATCAACTCCTCTTCAAAGAGCTGACACTCTCATTGGTATCTTGAAAGTCACCATTCTCGATGCTAACTTTCCTACTGAACCTAGACTCGAAAAGCCACTCATCAAACTCAGAGTTTCAAATCAATCTTTCACAACTAAAGCTCTTCCTCAAGCTGCCCTGTTGCATAAAGTTAACTAAAACTTTACTTTTACGATTAACAGTTTTTTTAAGTCTCTTGGAAGAACTATTGAGGTTGGTATTTTTGATGGATAAAATTTAGTGGCATATGGGGCTGTGGATGCAAACCCTATTATCAATAATTTTAAAGGAGAATCTCACTAGTTTAGAGTCATCCTCAATCAGTTCAAGCCCAAGGAGTTTGGAGATCAATTTGGTTTTGCAACTCTTAGAGCTGAATTTTAGGAACTTCCTGCTACGTCAATTACTTTCCGATTTGAAAGCGCAACTATTAGAAGAAAACTTTCTTCGGGAGAGAGCAATGTTGCAGTGAGAGTTATAATTGGATAGTAAATTCTTCAAACAAACTACAAAATGGATACTTCTGAATCACCTCCCGTATGGAAAGAGCAAATGCTTAATTTTAAGGTTCCTCAAGGAGTTAAAAAATGCATTTTTGATCTGATCAATGACAAAGGAGATGAATTGGGAACAAGTGAGCTCGATTTAGATAAATTATTTTAGGTAAAGGCCGGTGATGAATTATATGCAGCTGAATAATTGTTCTATCGGGAATAAGGAAAATCTGTTGACGCCGCAAATCTTAAATTCAGCTACATTATTGGAGAAGAAGCATCGTTTTCTCAAATTCAGGATGTTCTTAGATCTTCCATTAGAGGAATTAGGGGCAAAAATTAATTGGACCAAACTGTATTAACTCGTCCTAGTTAAAAGTGATTATTTATTAACATTCATGCATACTCAAAAGTCTATTATTATCAATTTGGAACATTTTCGTTGACAATTTTCTTAATTTTGAAAATTTCACTTATGATTGACTTCATGTCTGTGTTCTATTTTTTTTGAAGTCCACGAGTGATCATTTAAATGGATTAGCGAATGCTGCGATAGCCTTCAAGCTAGTCTTTGCAATATGATTTTTTTTAATACGATTTCTATAATTGCTCCTTTAATCGAACAATTTCTTATTTTTGTTTGCCATTTACTTCTTTGAGAGCTTGAACTTCTTCTTTAGTTTTGACAAAATTCTTTTAAGTAATATTATATGTCATTTATCCTTCCAAATATACACCGTCCATATGCTGATCTTCTCTTTGCCTTACATTTTGTTCATACTCTTCATCGGGTATTTATATTTTGTTTTTTTTAAGTAACTTTTCTAATTGTTCAATTCTATGATTTTTCCTTTGTAGAGTTTCTTCTGACTATTTAGTGATTCGATCATAAGCACATAATTATTAATTAAGATGCATGTTGACTTCATCTCGCTAATTGAGTTTAGCTGCTAAATTCATAAGAATCATATTTTGTTTCTAAAATAATTCAGAGTTGTGTTGAGTATCTTCATTCTTATCCTTTTATGATTACAGATTTCGAATACGATGCTCATATTATCTTATCATTTTCTTTTGGTCTTCAAGAGCTTTTTCCAACGAATCTTTACCTGTATGAATCAGTTGGGAGTTAAATGCTTTTATTTTTTATTATAGTATTTTTTTTTGTTATCTTTCTTTAAAGAATTAGTGTGATCTTTATTGAAGGGCTCTCATAACATTGTTTTTATCTTATTAAATCCTTTTCTTTTCTTCTTAGAGCTGGATTAATTTGGATTTATCGATCAAAACTTTATTTTTTTGATCGAGTTCAGATCGTAATCGGTTCAATTCATTTTCATATTTGCGGATAAGAGCTTTTTGATCTAAATCTTCGTTAATTGAAGGCTTATTCTTAATGCTTTTGGCTCGATGTGCAAATTTTAAAGATGATAAAGATTCTAAGAAGGCCTGAGGTGAAGGTGAAATCATTGTGAGCATAGTTGTTTTGCAATTTCCTCCTAAACTATCAGAGAGTAATCTGGTGAGAACTGAATTACGATATGGAATATGATTTTGAGGCTTACTCTAAGTCAATGCAGCAATGACCATTCCCAAACAACTCAAACTCAAATTGATATTTTTGCATTAATCTAGTCTTTTTCCAGAAGCACCTGTGACTCTCACCCTTTCAGACCCTGCCAAATCAACCAAGTTTAGTTTGGCCACTTTAATTTATTTCCCTTAAATTTCTTTAGAAGTGGAAGTTTCTTTCATTTGTTAAATAGTTATGATGAATACAGCATGTGAGCGTGACGAAGATTAATTCATATTAGTTTTTGCAATCGTTCTTGATTTCGTTCCTAATTTCATCAACTCAAGTATCTATTGAGGTCGAACAACTGCCCACTCCGAAACTCCCTATACATACACTCCTTTCTTTGGATCTTCTCTAATCTGAAGATTTTTTTTTTAATGCCGAAGCAAATCGCTGACTGTTTCATTGTATATTTGAATATAAGATGCTCGAACCATGAATGTTACCTAAATAGTCAATAAAATACTTCTTCGTCTTCACAACCTTAGATGTATTTGAAAATATCTTCGATTGCTCGTGGGATTATTCCTCGTTCCTCATCGCTGAGGTTGTACTTGAATCCTTCCATTGTGTAGGTTTTGCCTGTTCCTGTCTGGCCATAAGCAAATATGGTTGCATTATAGCCTTAAAGTGCTGAGCAGACTGATAGTCTGGCTGTATTTTTATAGACTTCTTATTGTGTTGACTCATCATCATAGACATAATCGAAGGTGTATTAATGTCTGTTGAAGTTGCGAGGATCATCGATATAAGTTTAGAGTTCATCTTGATTGAGACTGTCGAGATTGTAATATTAAAAGAGTTGTATGCTTTTGCAATCTTCTACAACTTGGACAGTGGAAATGAATATCTCTCCTTCAAGTTATCTGGCGAGTGGTGGTCTAACTCTTACAACAACTCTCACATTGTCTCCTCCTCGTGATTTGCTTTCTTTTAGCATTCAAATTTAATTTAATAACTGTTATGATCATATAAAAAACCAAATATAAAGAGATTTATTGCTGCCATTTTGTTTTTATAAGTTGATGATAATTAAAATGGATGATGGAAGATTATCAGTCAGATTGTTGTAGCCGATAGACTTCTCCCAATTTGAAGTTATAAAAGTATCCTCCTCTTGTGCGAACAGCTTTAGTGTTGCCGAAGAGAAGAACAAGCAGTGGTTCGAAGATGAAGTATTCTAGGCCAAAGCAGATACCCATTGAGGCCAACCTGAATCAATAATATTTGTACCAGTACCAGTGGACGTGATAGTAGGGTCTTGTGGTTCTTTGCATCTGATTGATGGTGAGTGGCCAGCAAATCCAGAAAATTATGAAAACAAAACAGTTAAACCAATGGTAATAACCATAAAGTTTTTATTAGCAAAGATCGACTTCTTTTTCGAATGGCTCAATTTTTGATTTATCAAATAAACCTTTCATTTGTCTGATATTTTCATATTTGATTAAATTTTTTTAGTATATTTTGCGATGAATTACATACCCCCAAATGAAAGGGAATGGAATTGTGGCTACAAATGCAATAACTGCAGTCCAAATGATTAAAGGAGATCCGAGGGTATAGTTACTTCCATACATACCAGCTAGGAAAACAGCTTGAATGGTCCAATTACAGAGCATTACTGTGAGGCGGGACAAACGTGTGAAGAAATCTTATTGAGCGAGATGGAATATGGAGTAAAGTGACCAGCAGGTCCATTTGTTATCTTCGAAATTTTTATCGAATATTTTCATGGTTGATGAATCTGAGAAAAGATAGAAGAGCCAATATGAAAAGAGGATGAACCAGATGAACCAAAGAGGGACACTTTCTCTGAGATGCGTTTGGAACTAAATAACTTTATAAATACATTTCCAGTTGTTGTAATGGATGCATAACAAAGTTTATCTCCAGTTGAAGCGAGAAATGTATCCCAAGCGATACCAGCCATTGTTCCTACAAATCCTGGCTAAGCAGTTGGAATGGCTGCACCTCCACTACCTAATCCATTAGCAGCAGTAATTTTAAATATGAAATTCGATACAAGTAATGTTGATGTTCCTGAAACACTTGTATACCATTGATTGAAATCAGTTTTATCAAAGAAATTGAAAGCGCTTAAGACAATAGATGTTGAAGGTGGGATGCTATCGATGGAATTTGACACAACTCCAGATGATAGGTCAACAACATCTGGATTTGTTTAACTATTTGCTGTTGAGGTGAGGGGAATCCAAACATAAACGTTATTGGTGCCATCTGAAAAATGAATATTAATTGTTCCGTGAATTGTTGGAGTAGCTCCTTTGTTGCTATACCCTGTGACCATTCCTGTTGTAGCTCCACTTTGACTATATGAAAAAGCAGCCAATGGTAGAACTAGATCATTTCCATAAACATCCAAGAAGGTAAGGTTACTATATCCAAAGTTAGTCTAGTTTAAACAATGAGTACGTTGACAGTAGATGTTAATGAGGAGCTGACATTGAACTTAAATTCGAGTGTTGTTTGAGTATTGCAGATGGTTTGGTGCAATGGTAATCCTGTTTTGCCGACATTTGTCAAAGTCAAAGCAGTCGAAACTGAGATCACCTGCAGTAACACCATAAAAGCGATTAGTAGCCAAGATTGGGTCTGCTTCATATCAAATTGATGAACAATTTAAAAATATATTAGTTGTTAGTCAATTGCTTATAAGCTATCAGTTGAGCTTAACCGCTCTACTTTAGAATTTGGTAGCCCAAACACTCATCATTAGGATAGTTATTAAGCCAGAATCATGAAACAATGAAGAGTTGTTGATGATCGGTTACCTAATTTGTATTAAATCGAGAGGAAATAATTTTTATTGTTTCTCGTACTACCTTAGATGTAAAGTTTTTATGATTTTGCTTTGAAAGTCGATGAAATAAGACTAATTTATATCTTTTTAATTGATTGTTGAGATGCTTCAAATTTTGGGCAGTTACATCAAAAATGATATCAACTGTTCAATTTGAACACACCAAAATTAATGCTTAAAATTAACAAACATTCGACAAAATTATTGGATATGACAGCAGTACTTGTTTAAAATCTTCATTTATGAATTAAATTAATAAGTTGATATCTTTTAGTAGAATATTTTTTCTATCATATTTAAAAATAAACTTTTGGAATAAATATCTTATGGCTTAAGCAATTTATTCACCATAATAATTACAGTTTCTATCGGATAGTTTTACAGTAGATCTATTATTTTTTATACTGGTAGTCAATATCAAATATTATCAGCTTTCTATTTATTTTATTGATGCTGGCGTGGATCAATACTAACCTTAATAAACCTCTTCTTCAATAAAAGGCAGAACCCATCATTAATACTAACAACAATAACCTATTGCCTGGCAGTCTGTCTGGGAAAATCCTCGACTTGTAGTTTCTATGTGATGGGTAGCATGTGACAAAATAGTTGATTGCTGTTCTCACTGCGCTTTATACTGTAAATATGTGCTAAAACAGGAAGCTGTTTAGTATTACTAAGAAATGGGAAGCAGAAAATATAAAATTTATCAGAAGAGAATGGAGTACTTTCTTAAAAAACCAACGATTGATGACATTCTGAGAGGGAAATCCGGATAATTAGTGAATAAAAAAGATTCAGCTGAGAAGACTTTATGTCAAGCGAGGACCAAATCCAAGAGCGCAGTTCATAAAATATTGGACGAAACTTAAAAGTATTAGAAAAAAAGTAAGGAAATTGTTCATAATGATATCAAACAGCAAAATCAACGATTATAATAAAGAATTTAGAGAAGGAAAACCATGAGTAATCGTTCAAGTCGTACTGCTGAGAGAGACGAAGAGTAAAACTAATAGGGAAAATAGCGATGCAATATGATGAACAAGAATATGCTGCTCGAGGGCATCTTTGAGCGCCACTAAGTGAAGAAAAAACGTGTATTTATTTGAATTACTTCATTTGTATTTACTTTGATAGAGATAAATATCATAACTGGACTGAAAGTAGTCCTAATAAATTAAAAGATCAGTATTTGGCGATAACAGCCGATTGAGGTCTGATTCTGCTCATATACCACTCGTAAATGAATAAATATATTGAAATATGGAGGGAATTTTTAAGTACTCGAAGTTGAACTCCTGAAAATAGACCCATTAAGCCTTCTGTTTTGTATATTTTCATGATGCTGTCGATAATTTTGTAGCTTTTGATTCCTTGACTTTGAACTCTAGTTTTAACTGTATCGAATGGTGTTGTGATTGCTGATACAAACGCGCCAATAACAAAACCAGGCATTAAGTTGATACTAATATTTTTCCAACTAAAGCCATCTTTCTTACTAAGTGCACCTCGATACTCACCACCAACAACGCTGTTACGGTATCCTTCAAGCATTGACCAGAACAATGTTGAATAGATCATATCTCTGGCCATAGTAATTTTATATCCGTGGAAGTCTTTGAGTAATGTTTTGCCTCCAACATCATTGCTGAGTTTGATTCTGAATGATTAAAATGGAAGATTGGCCGAAGTTACTAAAAATCTGGAAATTAGAGAAGCTATGAGTGTTGAAGTAGTACTGTTGAAATTATGAGAATTCACTAAGTAACCTCGTAAGCTCTAGTAAGTTTCCATGAAGACAACGTTGCTGAAGAGGACTTGAGGGATGGCAACCTTCAAACTTCTTAGTGATCCAGACCAACTTATTTTGGAGCAACCACATCCGCTAAGCTAGGCGTAATCTGGGTAAGAGTGGACTTACTTTGGTGGGGATATTGTGGGCAGCTCAAAGGAAAGTATTGTACATTCAGCTTTGCCACTTACACTGGGTTTGTAATAAGTGTGCTGATGATAGAAGACAGACCAGATCCAAATAAAATTTACCCTTTTTTTCGAGTAATTTCCTGATGTGGCATAACAAATATAGCCTTAATTTCTTTCATAATAAATTTAAAAGAGCACAGATTCTCCAAATAAAAAATTCTTTCTTCCCAGTTGATTATTAATATATTAGTATGCTGAAAAATCTACTTATCTTAATTATTGTAGCTCTAACTCATGCACAATATTCAGTCATATCACAGGACATTGGAAGTACCTATATAAAACTAGGGTTGAACTATACTGGAACTCAGGACTACTACGTCAAAACCAAAAGTAAAATAATCAAACAGTTGATTTTTCATTTCAAGGCTTTGACATACAATGAGTTTACTTTTAAAATTTACGATCCTGCTGTTAGCAGATTTTAGGTGCCTCAAGGTGGGATATTTCCAACCGATCAACAGGCTAATTTTTCATTTCCTTTGTCGATAGCAGCCTATAAAATAAACTTCACCACTTCGCACTTTAGTTTTACAATTGTGAGGAAGGCAACTGATGCTGTTATTTTTGACTCTTCTGTAGTTGAGTTGTAGTTTTCGGAGTATTATCTTCAGATTGGAACTATTTTGGATTCTAAAACTATTTTTGGATACTCGGAAAGATTCACGGAGCATTTTAAACTTCAACCTGGAACTTGGACTGTTTTTAACAAAGATGATGGACAGCAAATCGATAAGGGAGATGAGGGTCATGGTAAACAAACTCATGGATATTATCCGGCCTATTTAACCAGAGAAAGATCAGGTAATCATAATATGGGATATTTTAGAACATCAAATGCGTTGGATGTTGAAGTTTAAAGTTTTAGTAATAGTAGCTATCTTAAAATATTCAGGACGATTGGAGGTGTTATTGATTTTAGATTTATTGTTGGTGGAGCTGATCCATAAAATATTATACAGCAATTCCATGGGTTGCTTGGGAAATCTTTGATTCCTCCTTTTTGGGCTTTGGGTTTCCATCAATGCAGATGGGGTTATAAAAATATTTCCATGCTTTAGACGGTTCTAGCCAAATATAAATAAAATGGTTTGCCTTTAGACACAATCTGGACTGACATCGACTACATGCACGAATTCTAAACTTTTACTGTTGATACTGAACGATTTCCTCTGAACAGACTAAACGCAATAGCCAAATAATACCAATACATTCCAATAGTCGAGCCAAGTGTAAGAAATAGAGTGGGTTATGCTTACGACTAGGGCAAAAAGCGTAATATTTTTATAAAAGCTGCTGAGGGTAATGATCTGATAGGTAAAGTATGGGCTGGCGAGGTATTATTCACTGACTATTTCCAACCTAATGCAACTCAATATTGGTAGGACATGATGTAGTATCTGTACAATCAGGTTCATTATTCTGGAATTTGGTTGGACATGAATGAAATATCGAATATGTGTGATGGGCCATGTGTTCCTCCAATTGGCTAATCAGTAATTGATTATAGTAAGGATATTCCATATTCTCCAGGAGGGGGTAATATTGAGCAATCAACTATTTCTCTGAATGCAACTCATTATGGAAATAGAGTGTAGGCTAATGTGCATGCTTTCTTTGGGATGATGCATTCTTATAGCACTTATTAATATTTGAAAAAGAAGAGTGGGCTTCCTTTCATCATAACTAGAAGTACTACTTTAGGATCTAATCGATTTTCCTTCCATTGGACGGGAGATAATTATGCTAATTTTACATTTTTAAAACTATCAATATCCAGCAATTTCATGTTTGGTCTTTGGGGAATTCAAATGGTGGGTAGTGATATATGTGGTTTCGGTGGAAATGCAACAGTTTAGGTTTGTTCTAGATTTTTCCAACTGGGTTCTCTCTATCCATTCTCAAGAGATCATAATTAAATTGATTCGATAGATCAGTAGCCCTATGCTCTTGGTCCAGTTGTACTGGAATGCGCCAAAAAGAATTTGAAGTTTAGATATTCACTGCTTAAATTTTATTATCGCTAGTTTATTATTCGAAAGGGGAGTGGTACAATTTTTAGACCACTGTATTACTAATTCTATGAGGATGAAAATGTTCTAAATGATTAAATTCTGTAAACTCAGTTTTTGATTGGTAGAGGTTTGATGAGTGCGCCTATAGTGTAATAGGGCAAAACTCAAAGAACTGCTTATTTCCCAGGAGATATTTGGTATAATTTTTTTACTGGTGAAGTTCAGCAGCCTAAATCATTGGGAGTAATATAGAATAAATTGACAGACATTGTGCCTCTCTTTGTGCGAAACGGTTTCATAGTTTTTACTCAAAATGTATAAAATGTTACAAAAACTAAGCAATTGACTAATAGATTCGATTTGATAGGTGGATTTAACATGTTAACTTCTAATAGCACCCATAATGTTTATGTTTCTGAGGGTGGCCTACTTTCTTTGGGAGATTACAACAATGACTAAGATGTACTTCAATGTATTGCCGATGATTGCGATTACCAAATAGCCGCAATGCTATCCGTGAACAAGCAAACCAAAAATAAAGAGCTAACTCTAACAAATACTCACCTCGGCAAAACAACAATTTACGAACAATAGCTATCCTCCTTCACAATCTACACATAAACCTAAACAATAAAGTACACCCCAGCATCCCTCATTAAAATATACGGCAATAACCAACAAACAATTAAATTTGATTGATCAATAATACCAGCAAATAGTTAAATTAATTATATCAATAGAACATATGCTGGCAATAGGCTGTTGCTTTTTATAGTGTTTAGTTGTATATTTGCAGATCTAATTTTAGGGAATTGGTACCGAAGTCCTGTTAGAAAATTGTGAATTAGATTAGTTAGATTTGACCGGAGCCTGTGCCTTGGCCTCGGACTTAGATGTAGTCGTCGAGATGGAAGTAATCTACGTTTATCTTCTTGGTGGGTTAGGCTGGGGCTGCTGTTTTTAGCATTTCTGCTTTTGCCAGTTCCTGCCTTTATAATTATTTGATTATCTATCGATCTTCTCCCTATCTGACTGCAAACCATTCGACTTCCTTTTATTTTTGTTTCTAGCTTTCATTGCGGTAGTTTTAAGGATTTACCAATTTATCAATACTTCTATATTATTAATTTCCTCTCAATTTCTGAACATCTGCTTCTCTGAACAGATATTTGAAATCAAACTCGTTGACAATAACTTTAACAGTTGTTCCTTCTTCATTACTACACATATACATTTGGGATCTAGCAGTAGTTCCATGCTATCATTTTCCTTATCAATGCTCGTAATTTTGCCAACAACTGAGACATGATATTTATGCAAATCTTTCAAAGCCCAAGGCGGACACATATGAAAGATAATGTGTTATTAAGGTTTGTTTTACATTGCGCCAACTTAATATTATATGTTAATTATTAGTCAAATATGATTCAACGATAGACTTTGAGAAATGATGTGCAATTTTTAACTACGGTGGTGTCCAATAATATTAGAAGGAATTTGCTACTTATCAACTGTTTGAAGAAGATGGAAGGTTAGCATCAGAGTAAAGTTATGGAGATGATGGCGTTGCTGGCCAAGGCTAAGGAAAGAGATGATAAGGCGCAGTATAAGCAACTATATTAAGTTATTTATAGGGAAAATAAGGATTTGATTGGATTGAGGAGGTAGAAAATTAGTATAGCTGAGCAAACCGAGCAGTAAATAAGTGCATACAGGGCCAATTTGGACCAAATATGCTAAATTAAAATGCCACATTTGTTTAATAAAAAGCAAGTTATCAATGATCTGAATGAGACAGTTTCAATAAAGGATCAATCTGAAAGCAAATAGATTAATAAAAATGAAGAGTTGATTCAGATGGGTCAATAGATAATAGTCAAATCAGAGCATAATAAAAGCGATAATGGTGCTATTTAATCGAGTGTTTAAGCCCACACTGTTTCAAATATTTTCCTATAGGCTAAAAAGAAATTCTAATTAAGAAAGAAAATGAATAAGAAAATACCAATGTGATGATATATAACTGATACATTCTAACAAATATTAGGGGTTGGGGTTGGGGTTGGGGTTGGGGTTGGGGTTGGG
>DYPS01000122.1 GCA_020719775.1 Desulfosporosinus sp.
GAGGCAGGCGAACACGATGGTCTTCATTTTTCAATTAATTTATTACAATAAAATCTATGGTCCAGATTATTTGAGTTGAAGTTTTTATTTAATTACGTCATTTCAAAATATTATATTCCCACTGATTTTAGACATTTTTCTGAAGTTTTAAAGACTCTTAAAAGACAATTATTGAATAAAAATGTCTTAAATCCTTTTTCAGTTAATTATAAGTATATTTTTTCTATTTTATCGTTCGATTTAATTTACAATTAAAGTTCAAGGACTATAATTATAACTTAGATTAATTTTACACTTTTTGCATCATTTCAAGTTATTAGCTTAACAAATGGTTTAATGCTCTTGATTTTAAAAATAATTACATTTGAGAGATGGAAATGGTAATACAAATGATTGAGAGTAATAAAAATATTTTTATAAAAAAAGCGAAAAATTTATTTTTAGATTATCTAACAAAAATGGTTTGAGGCGTATTTGGATATTTTTTTCATCAAATTAAATATTATTTCATTTCTATTCAATTTTGAATATAAACTATTCTTAAGAAAGAAAGAAAAATTGTCAGTAATTTAAATTTGGGTTTTAGTAAATCAATATAAAATTATTAATATTTTTGCTACTTATTAAAATGGTTGTTAGAATTATCAATATACTTTAATGATTTATGTCAAATCACTTCTTTAAATTTAAGATATTTTTCAGGATTTTTCCAAGCCAAAAACAAAAATATCAATTTGAAAAGAAGAAAAAGTACTATGATAAAACCAATGTAGCCCCACCCGCAAATATCCAAATAAAATCTGAGCTTAATAATTAATTACCTAATCACGTTAGTATTACAGGGATAAGTGCTCTGGTTATAGTTAATATAAAGGCGATTGACAAAGATTTGCCCGATTGATAAAATTGTTATTGCAAGTCCCGTCCAACTCCAAATATTCTTCTTGGCTTCGCTGAATCGATATAATTTTACAAAAGATGTGTGAATTCTTTGATTGCTTCATAGTTTTAATTTGCAGTCTGGAGCTTCTTGCTACAAGTTAAGTGTGTCTTAAGCATGAGATAGAAGTTTAATATTGCTAAAAGTGAGTATAAGACCACAAGTAGAACAAAAGATGATTCCACTTCCACATGGACTTTGCTTCTTTCTGCGATGAAGCAAACTATTATTACGATATTGACCACCACAGGGATAGTGAGAAGAAACTAGAAGCATGGATTTGCGATATTACAGAGCCAGCGACGATCAAACATCCAGCACAGAAATAAAGGCTCCATCTTAACAAATTATTATATTAAAAGAATGAACACATAGTCATAAATCAACAATTTGATGAGCTAAAAATATACTTTATAGATTGAAGATATTTTTGATAGTTAACTGAAAATAATTAAATTAATTAATATTGATTAATGATTCATATATGCACATCATTCGAATTAAATTCTAAATACTTACCAATCCTTTATTAAGAATTGTCCTTTAGGATGGCCTGTGAAGGCAAAGCTTGATTAGGGGGAACGAATGTATTTTCCATTGTTATAACTGATTGGGAATTCAGCGTTGGAGCGTTATTTGTTTCCATTATCAACAATGCAAATATCACAGCAACCGAAGATTGGTCCTTTTTCAGGATTATTTGCGATGGCAAACTGAGCGAGGTTTAAGTTGAATTTTTAACGCATATTTAGTGAAAAAATAAAAGATTTCAACGTTTTGTCTGCTGCCCATTGCTTTTTTGCTGAGCTCCAAGCGATAGGAGTATATCCACCAATTATCTTTCCGAACTAAGTTTCCATCACTGTAATAGTTCCTCCTTGACCATCACATTTTTTATGGAACTACTTGATGGAAAATCCATTTTAAGATGCTCTAAAGATCAGTTTTAAGGAACTGACTTTAGCATCAAAAAGTCGATGAATAGCAGCAACATCATGAATGAGTTTGCTGTTGAAACTTGAAGGAGCATTATTTTTTATTTCTGGCACTAAAGATGCAGTTGAGACTGTTTTCTCTCTTTTAGTTCCTGGTTTTAAATAAAGATCGCATGTTTTTTCTAGTAACTCATTAATTTCTTCTTGAAGCCCTACAATTTCAGCTTCAACTATATTTGGAATTTCTACTCTTTTGGCAGCCAGCATCTCATTTAAGATGGGGCTTATGTAATTCCCGTTGATCTGATTATAGCTGTTTTCAGTTAAATTTTTGATGAACTTCATTACTTCGATGCTATAGCCATAAGTCTTGACCCATATCTTAAATTTAGCATGTTCTGCTTGAATTTTATTGATCAAGTTGAGAAACATGCCATCCATTTTATCTCGAACATAATGAAAATCTGGTGAGCGAAGATTGGGATTATCGTATATTAGCTGCTATACATCTGCCCACTTAGTCTTAGAGCATCCTTCGTGAAACAGACAGCATTACTCTTTGTTATAAAAGCCGTTTTCGCAGATTAGTCCAGGTTTTCGACAGTTAGGATTTGTGCATACTGCGAAGACTGCCTTTCCATAGACACACTCTCCTCCTTTTTGTTTGGATTATCCAGGCATAAATAGATTTCAACCAATAAATATATATATTATTGTACTCTGAAAAAGATAAGTATCATTCACTTGGCCATACTCCAAACTATATATCATGCAAATTATAGTAAGTTAGCTCTCCGATTGGACATCCATTTGAAAATTTAGTCACTATTTTTTATTTTGGGTTCAAAAAGATTGTTCCTATTCCATGTAATTTATTTTCGGAAAGATTTCCACAATATGATGCCTCGTAAAATACTGATGGACAAGAGTTTGCCATAAATCTCATGGATTTAATATAACCTTATCCATGTAATTTATCCATTGCCCACAATCCCTCGTAAATTGATATTCCACTCAAATATATTGATCCTCTTCCATGACGAAGATTTTATTTAAATTCTCCTTAGTAAACAGCGCCATTTTTGTAATACAGTCGGCCTTTTCCCCAACGAAGTCCGTTTCTTTTCATGCCTTCATATTTAACTTAGTCTTAACTGTTTCCTAGTGTAATTACATATTTTTTAAAAGAAATTTTAAGTTCACTTAAAAATTTGCGAAACACAGATTTTCCCCCAAGATAAACAAGTGCTTTGTTGTTACTTTTTTTTGAATAGTGAGTCATATCTTCAATCATTTTAGCAGTGACTTTAATTTTTTACTTCGAAACTGATGATTTCATTGATTTTTTATCTTCATTCGAACTTGATCTTTCAACTGAAGACGGTTTTTTGTCAATAAATATTCGTTTCTGGGAATTTGAAGGCTTATTGGTAAAGTAATGATTATTGTCATCAAGAATTTTATGTCTTTAAGGAGAAGGTTCAGTCATAATTCTATGAACGGGAGTATCTTTCTTTTTGAATTGCATTAAATTGGTCGGTGTTTCAAATGTTTTTGGAATATTAATTTTATCCGTATCTCCTAAAATTAAGTCGCTGGTACTACTAGATTGAGAAATTTAGTTCGGTTATGTACACAAATACTGAGTTTTAATGCTGGTTGACTCTTTAACACTAATTTTTAATCCTTGAGAGTAGTATTGTCTTTGGCCTTCTACCTTTTAATTTAAAGAAGTTTCTTTAAGAGGCTCTTTGTATAATTTTGATTACTAGCAATTATTTAAACGTTCCTGATCTTCTTGCTTTGATGAGCAACTTTGCTCTATTGTTTTTCGGAATTTATCAATAAAAGACTTAGTTCTTTTGTGTTCTTTTGGCTAACAGTTTTCCTTATCTTGTAAAATCCTATTAGAATCTGGTTTTTACTATTATTGAGGTTCTATTGATTTTTAATTATTTTTTTATTATCTTAATTACCTCAAAGTTGTTGCTGAGGAGTAAGTATTTTGTTCCGATTCTTATTGAATAATATCAAGCTACGATTATTTATCAGTGTTTCTTGACTATTAAATTTTGATCTATTCTTTACTTTTTTATTCCCGATTTCTCGAAGAAAGCTGTAAATTTCTTATTTCCTCAGTTAATTTGCATATTTCCTGTTCTCTTGTTTGTAAATCCTTTGAATAGTCAATCATGGCCTAATTAATCATTTCTTTGAGCTGAATAACCTAACAACGCATAACATTTTGAGTATGTTTACTCTTCTCTAGTTCGCTTTCCAGGTAATTTTTTTATTTAGATTGTCTATAAACAAGAGTACTAATTTTGCCCATCCATTAGTTCATCAATGTCAAGGTTTCTTCTCTGAACTATTCGAATTCGTCATTAATATTGATTAGACCTTTCCGAAGCAAGGAGAGTTGTTGCTTTGAGTTTATAAAGCTGTTGATTGGAAAATCAAATGAAGCGGATTCATCTGGTGCCAGTCGTGATAATTTCGATAATTGAGGAGAAATCATAACTGATATATTTATAATTACAACCTCGCAATAATAACAACTTAGATCGAAAGCAAAAGGATTAAAATAAACATCATAAGGAATTGTTTATGAAATATTTTAAAAAAGAGCTTTTGTATCTATCAATATGAAAATTAAGGATTTATCATTTTACAGATGGGTATGATACTTTTTTAAAAATATGCCAAATTTTAGGTTATAAATGCTTTTTTATTTAACTGGGTCTTAAGTTTGGCGTTGATCTATTTCATCAGAAGTCCTTAATTATGGCTATAAACATATTATTGTAAATAAAAAAATTCCCCAAGCTCTATTTTGTTTCTAACATTGAAGAGTTGATAATTTTGAGCCTTATTCATTATGTTTTAGATTTGTAGTCAATGCATTGAATATAATTTTATAATTTTCTA
>DYPS01000036.1 GCA_020719775.1 Desulfosporosinus sp.
CATTTTCAACAGAAATATTTACTCAAAAAGATATTTTAGAATCAAAAGCAAAAGATATTTATAGCTTCTTAAACTCTCAATCGTCAGTGATTGTGATGCCAAGTTATGGAAATACTTTTGCTCAAAAAATAGATATGCGAGGATATGGATTAACCGATGGGTATCAAAATATTGTTATCACAGTAGATGGTAGAAGAATAAATAATATCGATATGGCTCCACAACTTCTTTCAAGTATCTCACTTGATAATGTAGAAAGAATTGAAATAACAAAAGGTTTCGGTTCTGTTGAATTTGGTGATGGAGCAACGGCTGGGACGATAAACATTATCACAAATGGGAAAAATACTAATTTTGTCAAAACTTATTATGGGAACAATAATACAAAATATGGTGCTTTAAGTTTGGGATATAGTAATGAGTGGGTTATTATTAATGGATATATGGATTATTCATCAACCGATGGGGAGAAAAAAGATGAAAATTACATCAAAAACAAGTCTTTGGAGATAAAACTTTTCCCCTCAAATGATTCTGAATTAAGAGCAAAAAGAAGCTTTACAAATCTTAATACCAAATATCCGAACTCACTTACTTTGGCTGAATATAACAATAATATTTTAAAAGACAAAGGCTTTACGGAACAATATATGAGTTCATATATCACAAGCGTTGGTGGAAATTATTCATTTTCTCCAAAAATTGAAGTTGTAGCTGATTTTACTGATGAAGACAAAAAAAGTGATTATCCAACCTGGAAAAGCACCTATGAAAATAAATCAATAAACTCAAAAGTGAAAATAAAAAGTGATGCTTTGAAGGTTGCTTTTGGTGTTGATACATTTGATGGAAATAGAAAACAAACAGGAAATACGACAACTAAAGAAAATAAGGGGATTTTCACAACAGCATCTTATTTGACTGGGGATACGATTATCTCTGCTGGTGGACGATATGAAGAGGTGAATTATAAATATGCTCCTGATACTGGGGCTTCTTTGGAGAAAAAAGAATATTTGAACGGTTGGGATATTGGAGTAAATCAAACTTTAAATGAAAATCAATCTATTTTTGCAAACTATAATAAAGCTTTTCAAGCTCCTGATGTGGATAGATTTTTTGCAACTTCATACGATGATAATTGGAACTCTGTAACCAATTTTAATTCATTTATCAATCCTGCTATTTCAAAAACTCTCAATATTGGTTTTAATGATTTTAGAAGCTCAAATAAACTCAAACTTACCGTTTTTAAAACTGATTTGACGGATGAGATTTATTATTATAAAACAGGTACTTGGAGTGGAAGAAATACAAATATTGACAAGTCTCATAAATATGGAATCGAATTATTCAATAAATATTTGATCAATGAAAACCTCTATACCTCTCTCAATTATAGCTATGTAGTGGCAAAAATTGATACTGAAAACGAAGCTAGTGGTGCTTACAATAATAAAAATTTACCGGGTGTTTCAAAGCACAATGCAACCGTAAACCTTGGAGCTAATATTGGTCATTTTGCATCTGTATTATCCCATACCTACAGAAGTGAAGCGTATGCTGGGGAAGATTTGACAAATACTTTTGCACAAAAGCAAGAAGCCTACAACAGCACAGATGTTAGTTTTGAATACAAAGCAACTAAAAGTATAGAAATTTTTGGGAAAATCCAAAATCTTTTTGATAACAAAAATGGCTTATGGATAAGAAATGATGCAATTTATCCTGTAAATTATTATAGAAATTACTATGCTGGCGTAAAGGTTAATTTCTAATGAAAATCCTCTTACTCTTCTTTTTTGCCCTCAATCTTTTTGGATATGAAAGAATTGTAGCTCTAAGTCCATCGATAAATGAAATTGTCTATGCACTTGGAAGTGGAGATAAGATAGTTGGCAATACTGAATTTTGTGATTTTCCACAGCAAGCGAAACAAAAACCAAAAGTTGGAGGGTATTTTTCCCCCTCTTTGGAAAAAATCTTAAGTCTCAACCCTGATATAGTCATAATGCAAGATAGTTCAAAAGATTTAGCAAAAAAACTAAGTAAGCTGGGTATCAAAACAAAAGTTTTGAAGTTGGCGACACTAAAGGATATACAAGTTACCATCAAAGAAATAGGGGAAATCCTTAAAAAAGAAAAGAAAGCAACCCAGATTTTGAGCTCCATGCAAACAGCACTTTTAGAGACTAAAAATATCGTAAAAAATAAGAAAATTTTGATGGTCATTGGGCATAATACAAGCTTGGAAAAACGAATTTTTGTAGCTGGACAAAATCTTTATTTTGACGATATTATCACGGTCAGTGGAAACATTAATGCCTTGCAAAGTAGCCGTGCTGGACAACCAATCCTTAATCTTGAAAATATCATCGCTTCTAATCCAGATATTGTGATATTGTTGGCTCCGTATTTGGGAAAAAATAGTATTACAAAAGAAGCCCTTTTAAAACCTTGGAAAAATTTGCCAATAACTGCTTCCAAAAAAGGGACGATTTATATAGAGGACAAAGAATATGCTGGTATTTCAAGCGATAGAATTATCTTCTTTTTGAGAGATTTTAAAGGATTTTTGCAAGATGCTCAAACTAAATAATTATAGTAGTTTAATTTTGCAAAGGATTGATTTTGAGATGAAAAGCTCTTCAAACCTCATCATTTTAGGAAATAATGGTGCAGGAAAAACCACTTTAGCAAAAGTTTTAAGTGGCATCATTGATAATACTTCTTGCACTATAAACAATCAAATTATCTCAACATTATATGGAGAAAAGAGGAGAAAACTTATCAACTATATCCCTGCTAAATTAGAAATCTTTGATGAATACTTGAGTGTTTTTGAGTTTTTATCACTGAGTCAATTTGACTCTACACTTGAGATCCAATCTATTCTTCAACTCTTAGAAATAAGTTATTTACATGACAAATCTTGTATTAATCTCAGTGGTGGAGAAGCTGGGCTTGTTCTACTTGCAAGTGCCATTTTACACAATGCTAAATTTACGATTTTAGATGAAATTACCTCAAATCTTGATCCAAAAAAACAAAAACTCGTCTATCAAATTCTCGAAACTAATGAGTTCTTACAAAGCAAATGTATCATCACACACAATCTAAACTTTGCTTTTAAACTAGGATTTGACATACTTTATTTGGAAAATGGTACCATCAAATTTCAAGGTTCAAGTGAGTCTTTTTTTGAAAATTCAAATCTTTTGACATTTTTTGGTGATGGTGTCAAACGAATAGAAAACAATATCGTGGTGAACTTATGATACGAAATACTTTGAAATCTATCCCAATTTTACTCTCTTTGGTTATTTTACTTACGGCTCCGTTTTTTGGGCAAATTGAGATAAATAGTCTGCACATCTTTGATATTAGAACGATGGATTATCAAATTTTTTGGGATTTGCGATTCCCTCGTGTTGTTTTGGCGTTTTTTGTTGGGGGTATTTTGGCACTTTCTGGACTTATTTTTCAGATAGTTTTTAGAAATGCGATGAGTACACCTTTTACTCTTGGGGTTGCTAGCGGGGCAACTTTGTTTACAGCCATCGGGATAATACTTGGTCTTGGGAGTATTTTAACCTCATTTGTTTCATTTATCGGGAGTTTGCTCACAATTATTTTGCTTTTTGCTATCGGGAAAAGATTTGGTGGCAATCAAACAACATCTCTTCTTTTGGTTGGAATTGCTTTGTCATTTTTTTATAGTGCGAGTTTAATGATACTTTTTTTTATAAGTAATCTAGAAGAAAGCTACGAGATAGTTCGCTTTACGATGGGAAGTTTAGATATTGTCGGATTTGATACTCTTTGGCTTACGGGTTTTGCATCACTCCTCCTTTTAAGCATAATTTTAAAACACAAAAAAGAACTTCAAATTTTCTTAACTTCTTACGAATTTGCGGTTCTTAAAGGACTAAATGTCAAAAAAGTAAACTATATACTACTTTTTACTGTTTCTATTTGTGTCGGTATTTGTGTCAGTATCACAGGTCCAATAGGTTTCGTAGGGCTTATTATTCCTCATATTTTAAAAATAATCACCAAAAAAACCGCCCATCAACTTATAATTCCCATCTTTTTTTATGGTGGTATTTTTTTGGTTTTATGTGATTTAATAGCTAGAAATTTGGGAAGTAATTCGGATATTCCAATAGGTGTTGTTACCTCATTTTTAGGGGCGCCATTTTTTATTTATATTATTTTAAAAAGAGTTAAATGAAAAGTTTCAATAAATATGAACAACAAATCCTAAAACAAATCATATCAGCTAGAAGAGATGTAAGAGGCAACCATTTTATACAAAAAGAGATCCCAAAAGAGATTTTGGAAGAATTACTAAGCAGTGCAAACAATGCTCCATCTGTCGGCTTCTCACAACCTTGGCGATTTGTGATAATACAAAGTAAAGAGATACGAGGGGAGATTTATACTGAATTTGAAAAGCAAAACACAAAAGCAAAAAAGATTTTTTCTTCCAATGAACAATATTGTAAACTCAAACTTGAAGGGATAAAAGAAGCCTCTTTGAATATCGCTGTTTTATACCAAAAACCAAAAAAAGAGATACTTGGGCAAACTATACAGAAAAAAATGGGCGAATATAGTGTAGTGTGTGCAATACAAAACTTTTGGCTTACTGCTAGAGCTTACGATATAGGTGTGGGTTGGGTAAGTATCCTAAACCCAAAAAAAGTCAAAAAGATACTAGATATATCCAAAGAATACAAACTTGTAGGGTATCTATGTGTGGGATATGTGGATGAGTTTTTGAGCGCTCCTGAGCTTGAAACTATTGGCTGGGAAGAGAAAAAAAGTTTAGAAAAAGTGGTGCGATGGGTGTGATTACAAAAATATCTTTAGAAGATGTGCAGCTACATTTTGAGTGCCAAACCATCAGTTCGTCAACAAATGGTGTAAGTGATAGTGTTTATTTTTTGGATGATGAATATATCTTAAAAATATTTGAGTCAAAAGATCCTTTAGCTGTGAATGAGGAGATAAAACTTTTAAGCATTTGTGATGGATTAAAAGTGCCGAAACTTATCAAAAAAGGATTTTTTATTCACGATAAACCAGCCCTTATTTACAAAAAATGTGATGGGAAAAGTTTAGAAAAAGCGACTAAAAATAACTTAGAAGAGATAGGGAAATTTTTGCAAACATTTCATCAAAAAACGGCTCAAAAAAAGAGTCAAAATAGTGATATTTTTGCAAAAGATGCATTGTCTCGACTTATTGAAATAGCTAATCATAAGCCTTTTTTTGAACTTTTTAGCACGATAGATATTGTATTTCAAAATGATGGGATAATTCACGGCGATTTATTTTTGGATAATGCTACTTTTTTGAATGATAAGCTCTCTTGTGTCTTTGATTTTAGTGAAGCTTGTAATGGTGATTTTTATTTTGATTTGGCAGTTGTGGCACTTTCATGGTGTGAAAATAATGAAAATATTGGCACTCTTTTAGAAAGCTATGGTGCAACAATAGAGGTAAAAGATTTTATCCATTATATACGATATGCTGGGCTTTATTATAGTGTGACAAGATTTTTGGCAAATAGAAACTTTGGAGAATTACTTGAAAAAATTCATCGATTATAGTCATGGTGGAGATGTCAAATCGTTTGCCAAAGAGATTGACTCTGCAGTGGGCGAAGTTTTGGATTTGTCTTCAAATATCAATTTTATACAGCCAAACATAGATTTCAAAGGGTGTGATATCGCAACCTATCCAACTTATGATGAACTCTTTGAAATCATTTCAAGCCATTTTGCGATAAATAAAAACCAAATTGAGTTTTTTAATGGCGGAAGTAGTGCTATATTTTCACTTATGAGGCACTTGCCAAATCAAAAATGCACCATCTATTCCCCTGCTTATTTGGAATACAAAAGATCAGCCCTACTCGCATCTAAAGAATTAGTTTTAATAGATAGATTTGAAAAATTTGACACTGTTGTTGAAAAAGATTCTTTGGTTGTTTTTGTAAATCCTTCCACCCCTGACGGAAAATATTATGATTTAAAATCATTATTTTCTATGTGGATACAACAAAATGCAACAGTTATTATTGATGAATCATTTTTGGAGTTTAGCGGGGGTGAAAGTGTAATAAAATATCTCACTTATGACAAACTCTATATTTTAAAATCATTTACAAAGTTTTATTCTTGTGCAGGAGTTCGACTTGGAATAGTTATATCAAACAAAGAAAATATCAAACAGCTAAAACAACACGAGTCTCTTTGGAAAATCTCAGTTTTTGATGCAAAATTTATCACAGATGTTTTGGCTGATAAGGAGTTTTACCAAAAGACCATTGATGAAAATAAAAAAGCAAAAGTTTTCTTGAAACAATTGCTTCAAAACAATGAAATATTTGCAAAAGTGTATAAGGGTGATGCAAATTTCTTTTTGGTGGAGTTAGCAAAAAGAAGCGCAAAAGAGTTTCAAGAAAAACTCAAACCTTACAAAATTATGATTAGGGATTGTTCTAATTTTGACTTTTTGGATGATAGATTTGTAAGGATTGCAGTTAAGAGTTTTGAAGATTTAAAGCGATTTCAAAAGGCTTTGAATGAATTTTGAACTCACCTTTTTAGCTTATCTGTGTGACAGAATATTTGGGGAGTTTAGTTTTTTTAAAAACTACAAACATCCTGTTATTTTTATGGGAGATTTTATAAAATGGTTCGAGAAGAAATTTTATAAAGATAGTATTTTACATGGATTTTGGCTTGTATTTTCACTTATTTTTATCGTTTTTTGTATCTCGTTTACACTGGAATATTTTATACAAAATGTTTACATCTTAGCCATTATATCTTCAAGCGGGATAGCTTCAAAGATGCTCTATGAAAATGTAAAAGATGTAATAAAAAATCCAAAAAATATCAAATATCTTGTCAGCCGAGATACGGGGAACCTCACCCAAAATGAGATAAATAAAGCAACAATCGAGACTTACGGAGAAAATCTAAGCGACGGAGTAATTGCTCCACTTTTATATCTTTTTTTCTTTGGAATTGTTGGGCTTTTTGTCTATAAAGCTATCAATACACTTGATTCTATGGTGGGGTATAAAAATGAAAAATATGAAAAATTTGGTAAAATCTCTGCGAAACTTGACGATATAGCAAACTATATTCCATCACGGATAACTGCTGTTTTGATAAGTTTACTTTTTTGGAATACTGATGCTTTTAAAAGATTTTATAGTTTTGGAAAACATCACGAAAGTCCAAATGCTGGGCATCCTATCTCAGCACTTGCACTTAGTCTTGGGGTAAAATTAGGTGGTGACACCTCTTATTTCGGCAAGATAAAAAAGAAGCCCTATTTTGGGGATGGGATTACGCAAATAAGAGTAAACAAGATAGAAGAAGCTTTGCTTTTTAGGGATAGATTTGATATCTTTATATTGATTCTACTCATATTATACATAACAATTTAAAGGATAAATTTTGATTAAGAATATCACAGGAAAAAAAGATTTTATAGAAAATTTGCGAGGTAAAAGCGCCACTTTAATGATAGCACTTTCAAATACAAAAACGGCAAATATTGAAGGTATTACCCAAGCTGGAATCCCTAGCATGCTCCATCTCACCCCTACACTTGATAGTGAATTTGTAGCTTTAGGGGAGGTAAGAAGTTTGGGTCAAATTGCCGAAACTCCAAAAGGTGTCCCAACCCCAGCACTTATCACAAGGGCTATCCATCTTTTACACCCTTTTAAAAATATAGAATTTTTGGATTTGGGACTTGCCGTAAAACCAAAAATTGACTATTTTAAAATACACGATTTTGGAATATTTCCAAGCGGTAGAATTGATGAAGATGCTAAGATAAAGGCAAGTGAAGTTTTCCAAAAAGGGGTAGAATTTGGGCAAAATTACACCACAAAAAACAACTACATCATCTTAGGCGAATCAGTACCAAGTGGAACTACAACTGCAACAGCAACCACACTAGCTTTGGGCTATGATTGCAAAAATAAATTTAGCAGTAGTTTTAAAAATGTCCCAAATAGTATTAGAGAAACAACAATCGCTAAAGCACTCTCGAATATCAAAGAGGGTGATGAGATTTTTGATATTTTGGGTCGTGTGAGTGATAATATGCTGATTTTTAATGCTGGATTCATTTTAGGTCTTAATAATCGTATCCCACTTATTTTAGCAGGTGGAACTCAAATGGCTTGTGTGCTAATGGTCGCCAATAAAATTTTAGAGGTTATGGATGGTGTTATTGAAACTTCAAACCTTGCTTTATGTACTACAAAATGGGTCTATGAAGATAAAAATAGCGATATTTTAGGGCTTTTAGAGATGCTAAACTTTTCTTTGAATGCTTATTGGGCTGATTTTGATTTTTCACTTTCACATCACCCTGCTTTAAAACTCTATGATGAAGGTGAAGCAAAAGAGGGAGTTGGAGCTGGTGGAGCTTTGGTGTATGGGCTTTTAAATGGAGTTACAAAGGAAAATATCACTCGAAAAGTTGAAGGGTTTTTGGGATGATGACTGAAAGGAATTGCTATGCATAAAATTCTCTATTTCGGCGGACAAAAATCAGGCAAATCAAACCTTGCAGAGCAGAAAACAATCCAACTCTCAAATGTGAATATGCCTTACTACATCGCAACTTATGATAATAGTTTTGGGGATAGTGAGATGAAACAAAGGGTAAATAAGCACCAAAATCAAAGGGAAAATAGATTTATCACGATAGAAGAGACAAAAGATTTACCAAAAGTTATCAAAGAGGGGGAAACTTATCTTATTGATTGCCTTTCTATGTGGCTTTTGAATAATATAGATTTGTTTGAATTCCAGCTTTTAGAGCAACTGCATATCATTAAAAATCTTAATGCAAATATCATTTTTGTTTTGAATGATGTAAGTTCTGGAGTGATACCGCTTGATAAAGAGAGCCGAAAATATGTCGATATGAGTGGAATTATTGGGCAAGTTGTGGCTGGTTTTTGTGATGAGGTGTATGAAGTCAAAATAGGGATAGAGATACGAATAAAATGACAAAGAAACTCAAAAACATCTCTATTTTTGGTACTTCAAGTGATGCTGGAAAAAGTACGATAACTTTTGTGATAGCTAAAATATTACAAGATTTAGGCTACAAAGTTACTCCGTTTAAAGCTCAAAATGTAAGCAATAATGCAAAAGTAGCGGATGATGGAAGCGAGATGGCACAAGCACAACATTTTCAAGCGGAAGTTTTAGGGATACCCACTTCTTATCATCAAAACCCAATCCTTTTAAAATCAGGTCGTGGAAATAGTGCAAACTTAATCGTAAATGGAAAAGTGGTAGCAGACAAAGATGTGAGGGAGTATTTCAAAGATATTGATACTCTCAAACCTTATGTCGTTGAAGCATTTTCTTTTCTTGATAAAAAATTTGATTGTATCATAGCTGAGGGTGCTGGAAGTCCCGTGGAACTCAATCTTATGGATAAAGATTTGTCAAATA
This sequence comes from Desulfosporosinus sp., assembly GCA_020719775.1. Taxonomy (GTDB): domain Bacteria; phylum Campylobacterota; class Campylobacteria; order Campylobacterales; family Arcobacteraceae; genus CAIJNA01. The sequence continues at coordinate 9,510 of DYPS01000036.1, forward strand.
TCTTTGTAGCATCTGCGTTTCACACAAAAATTATTTTGGTAGCGGATATCGAAAAAGGGGGAGTTTTTGCTTCAATTTGGGGAGTGTATAACCTTTTGCCCAAAGAGTTACGAGACAATATTATTGGGGTGATTGTCAATAAATTTAGAGGGGATTTGACCCTTTTTGATGAGGGGATTCGTATCATCGAGGAAGATTTTGGGATACCTGTTTTAGGAGTTTTACCATATTTACCACTCAATCTTGGATTTGAAGATAGTGCAAGTTTGAAAAATTTTATCCAAAACAAACCCCATTACACACAAAAAATAGCGATTATAAATTATCCAACGATGAGCAACTACAATGATTTTGAACCTTTGATTTGTGACGATACGATTATGGTGGAATTTATCACTTCAAATATTTCTCTTGATAGTTTTGATTTGGTAATTTTGCCGGGGTCTAAACTTGTGATTGCTGATTTACAATGGCTCAAACTTTCTGGTCTTTTTGAAACTATCCAAAAAAGAAAAGAGAATAATGGGGAAATTTTAGGGATTTGTGGTGGATTTGAGATGATGTTTGAAAATATAAGCGATGAAAATATGATAGAAAATCCTACTCCCACAGTAGAAAAAGGGTTTGGATTTATTGATGATAATATTATATTTCAAAAAGAAAAGATTTTGAAATATAGCACCTATCAACTTTTTAGTAAAACTCAAAAAGGCTTTGAAATCCACAATGGAGTAAGCCTCAAATATCCACTTTTTTATGAACTTGGAAATATCAAGGGGACATTTGTCCATGGAATTTTTGATGATGAAAAATTTGAAATCTATAAAAAAGAGACCATTAGTAATTTTGTAGAAACGATGAAACAAAAAATTGATATAAAAAGGATTTTAAAATATGTCTTATAAAAAATGGTTCGATGAACACGCTAAAAAACATCAAATAATAATGGATAAACTAACACAGCTGAATGATAAAGAGGTGATTGAATATTTTAGGTTTGAAAATATGGTTAAAAATGAACCTAATTTTTGCCCTTTATATAAAGAAAATAAAAAATGTCACGATACCCAAAAGCTCAATTGCTATCTTTGTGCTTGTCCTAATTTTCGCTTCAATGAAAATGGATTTGCGAAAGAAGGCAAAATGACTCTCTTTAGTAAATGCGATATTAAAAGTCCTGAGGGTGACCGTTTTATCAGTGAAAATGCTATCCATCAAAATTGTGCAGGATGTATCGTTCCTCACAAAGAGCATTATATTGAAAAAGTATTTGATAGAAGTTGGTTACATATTATGAGAAAGGTACCATGTGAATAATTTTTATTTGGGAATCAAATTTTCGTTGAGTTATTTCACTATCTTACCGATAACTTTTAAACAAACCGATGATTTAGGGGCTCCAAAAGTTCTCTCCTCAATGCTTTTCTTTTTCCCCTTTGTTGGGGTAATATTGGTGAGTGTAACACTTCTTTTCTATACTTTTCTCTTTGCAAAACTTGGGATTTATGGAGCGGTTATCTCTTCCATTTTCTATATGATTTTGTACGGCTTTATCCATACTGAAGCTATTTTGGATGTTGTGGATGCGATTTATGCATCACACGGTGGGAAAAATCCTTATGAAGTGATAAAAGAACCACATATCGGCGCTATGGGGATGCTTTGGGGTGTTGGATTTTTAGTGATTAAAGTTTCCCTTATCACTTATTTACTCACAAATCATCTATATTTTGAATTTCTTGTAGTTGCTATGATAAGTAGGTTTACCCTTTTACCTCTTATCTATTTTATGGAGTTCCAATCCTCATTTGTCCAAAAACTCAAAGATTCTCTTTCATTGAAAGTAATTTTAATCAATCTTATCTTGGTTACTCTTTTAGGATATTATTTTATTAATATTTCTTTTTTTCTTATTTTAGTTTGTGGCATTTTATCATCATTACTTATGATGCGATTTTTAAAGAAAAAACTAGGATTCTTAAATGGTGATACACTAGGTACTTCCTTAGAAATATCTGAAATATTAATAATTTTTATGGTAGTTTACTTGAATTAAAAATGAGTGATTAAATTTCTAACACTTTCTTCGCATATTACTAATAAATAGCATAAAAAGAATATAATTTTAAGCAATATTTTACTTTATTTTAAGTACAATTGCGAAAATTTTTAATCATTAGATTATACAAAGGGAATAAAATGGCAAGAAGATGTATGATATCTGGAAAAGGTCCAATGAGCGGAAACAATGTAAGTCACGCTAAAAATAAAACAAAAAGAAGATTTTTACCAAATTTAAGAACAGTAAGAATTCAACTTGAAGATGGAACTTCAACAAAAATTAGAATTTGTGCAAAAGAATTAAGAACTCTTAAGAAAAATTCATAGTCCTTTTTCAACTAAAGGATATCAAAAAGGTGTATTGCGAAGGCAGTACACCTTTTTTTATTTGATTGTAACTTTTTTGCGATAGAATTAAAGAAAATAAATTATGGAGAAATCAATCATGTTTAGTATATTTCCAATCAAAGGTTATATTGACAATATAAATGGATTTTATTGTGACGGAATAAGTGCTGGGTTAAAAGCGAATAACAAACTTGATATTGGATTTATTTATAGCGATGTAATGTGTGAAGTAGATGCTATTTTTACAAAAAATAAATTTCAAGCCGCACCTCTTAAGCATTTTTTGACTAAAGAAAATAAAAGTTCAAATTTTGTTCTTATCAATTCAAGAAATGCAAATGCAATGACAGGTCAAGCTGGTATCAATGATATTAATGAATTATTTGGAGAGTTAGAAAAAACACTTCCGAATATCAAAAATCCTATTATGAGTAGTACTGGTGTAATTGGTGTAAGACTTCCTAAGGAGAAAATTTTAGAGGGTGCAAAAACTTTTAATCTTTCAAATAAAAATGGAGAAAATCTCACTCAGGCAATTATGACAACCGATAGTTATCCTAAAAGTTGTTTGTATGAAGTAAAACTTGAAGATGGGCAAAATTTTAAAATCGGTGCTGTAGCTAAAGGTGCAGGAATGATAAATCCAAACTTAGCAACAATGCTTTGCTTTGTCTGTACGGATGCAGATGTTCCAAAAGAAGATATGCAAGAAGCACTTTTAGAAAATGCCCATACAACATTTAATGCTATCAGTGTGGACGGAGATACTTCAACTAATGATACAGTTTTATTACTAGCAAATAAAAAAGCTAATTGTTATGATAAAAAAGCATTTAAAGAAGCTTTACGACTTGTGATGAATGATATGGCAATGCTTATGGTTGCTGATGGTGAAGGTGCGAAAAAAGCTGTTGGATTTGAAGTTATTGGAGCAAGTAGTGATGAAGAAGCAGAACTTATTGCAAAAAATCTTTCAAATTCACTTTTAGTAAAAACGGCTCTCTTTGGAGAAGATCCAAATTGGGGAAGAATCGCTTCAACCATTGGAGCAAGTGGAGCAAAGTGTGACGAAACGACACTTACGATTAGTTTTGAAAATGTTTTAGTTTACAATAAGGGTGAGATATATTTCACTAAAGAGATTGAAGCAAAAGCAGCAATTATTTTACAAAAATCATCATTTAGAATTATTTGTGATCTAGGTCTTGGGGATGGTAGATTTACTGCTTTTGGATGTGATTTAGGCTATGAGTATGTTAAAATCAATGCTGATTACAGAACCTAAAAGATGTTATAAAGTAAATTTTAGTTAAAATAACAAGAAAAATAGTACAAGGATAAAAAATGTTTCACGAATATAGAGATTTAGTAACGGAATTAAAAACTTCAAATGCACACTTTAAAAAAATTTTTGATGAGCATAACGATTTACACGACCAATTAGAAAAAGCAGAAGTTGGCGGAATGGACCATATTGATCATATTGAAATTGAAAGAATGAAAAAAGCAAAATTAAAGCTTAAAGATGAAGCTTATGCAATGATTATGGATTATAAACATAGTAAATAATAATTTTTTGTTTGAATTGTTATAGGTTAAGATATACTACATCTTAACCTTTTTTTTTGAGTTTTTTAGATAAACTCCAACAAAAATTTTAAAGTTTCTCTTGAAAGGTAAATTAACTATGGATAATCTTTTCCAATCACAAGATATTAGAGATATCAAAATCGAAGATTCAGTCAAAGCTTCTTATCTTGATTATTCAATGAGTGTCATTATAGGTAGAGCACTGCCTGATTCTAGAGATGGTTTAAAACCAGTTCACAGAAGAATTCTCTATGCAATGCATGAACTTAATCTTAGTGCTCGTGCTCCTTACAAAAAATCTGCAAGAATTGTAGGGGATGTTATTGGTAAATATCATCCACATGGAGATAGCTCTGTTTATGATGCTCTAGTAAGAATGGCTCAAAATTTTTCTATGAGAACGCCACTAGTTGACGGTCAAGGAAACTTCGGTTCAGTTGATGGTGATAGTGCGGCTGCTATGAGATATACAGAAGCAAGAATGACTAAAATTAGTGAAGATATTTTAAAAGATATTGATAAAGATACAGTTAATTTTATCCCAACCTATGATGATGCTGGAAAAGAACCATCAGTACTTCCAACAAGAATTCCATCTTTACTTATTAATGGTAGTGAAGGTATTGCTGTTGGTATGGCTACAAAAATCCCACCACATAATCCTACGGAAGTTATGAATGCCCTACTTCATATGGTAGAAAATCCAAAAGCAACTGCTGAAGATTTGATGGCATTTATCCAAGGTCCAGATTTTCCAACAGGTGGAACAATATTTGGTCGTAGAGGAATTGTAGATGCTTATACAACTGGGAGAGGAAGAGTTAGAGTTCGAGCCAAACATCATATAGAAATCAAAAACAAAAAAGATATTATCGTAATAGATGAACTTCCATATCAAGTGAACAAAGCGAGATTGGTTGAGCAAATAGCAACTCTTGCAAAAGATAAAATGCTTGAAGGTGTCAATGAAGTAAGAGATGAATCTGATAGAGATGGTATGAGAGTTGTTATTGAACTGAAAAAAGAAGCAATGGCTGAAATTGTTTTAAATAATCTTTACAAAACTACTCCAATGCAAATCACATTTGGAACAATTATGCTAGCGGTTCACAATAAGGAACCAAGGATTTTCACCCTTCCTGAAGTATTAACTGTATTTTTAAACCATAGAAAAACAGTAATTATTAGAAGAACAATTTTTGATCTTGAAAAAGCAAAAGCAAGAGCCCATATTTTAGAAGGCCTCAAAATAGCCCTTGATAATATCGATGAAGTTGTAAAAATAATACGATCAAGTGCAAATGATACAGATGCAAATGAAAAACTAAGAGAAAGATTTGGTTTGAGTGAAATTCAAGCTAAAGCTATCCTTGATATGAGGCTTGGTAGATTAACTGGTCTTCAAAGGGAAAAACTTGAAGAAGAACTGAAAATGCTCCTTGAGTTAATCGCTGAACTTGAATCTATTTTAAAATCTGAAGATAAATTAAATATGATTATCAAAGAAGAATTGATAGAAACAAAAGAGAAATATACAGATACAAGAAGAACAGAAATTGAAGATAGTTATGATGACATAGATATAGAAGACCTTATCCCAAATGAACCAATGGTGGTTACTATAACACATAATGGTTATGTAAAAAGAGTTCCTATTAAAGCTTACGAGATGCAACGACGAGGCGGAAAAGGAAAAATTGCTGTAACAACTCACGACGATGACTTTATAGAAAGATTCTTTGTAAGTAATACTCACGATACGCTTATGTTTGTTACGAATCTTGGGCAACTCTATTGGCTAAAAGTATATAAAATTCCTGAAGGTAGCAGGATAGCAAAAGGGAAAGCAGTTGTAAATCTTATCAATTTAAGAGAAGATGAAAAAATTATGGCAATTATCCCTACTAGCGACTTTGATGAAACTAAATCTTTAGCTTTCTTTACAAAACAAGGTATTGTAAAACGAACAGAACTTAGTGAATTTAGCAATATCAGAAGCAATGGTGTTAGAGCTATCGTACTTGATGAGGGAGATGAAGTTATAACAGCTCAAATCACCCTTCCAGAATCAAAATATCTGATGATTTTTACAGCTCTTGGGCAAGTTATCAGATTCTTTATTTGGGAGCCAAAAAGAGATGAAAATGGTAACCCTGTTTTAGAAGAAGGTAAAGAACAATATATCGGCGTAAAACCACAAGGAAGATCAACAAGAGGGGTTAGAGGTATCAAGTTTAAAGATCCAAAAGATTATGTTGTTGATGCTGAAGTTGTAGAAAATGAAGAGCAAGAGCTCTTAACTGTAAGTGAAAGTGGTGTTGGAAAACGAACAACAGTTGAAGAATACCGAATCACAAATAGAGCAGGAAGTGGTGTAATATCTATGAAACTTTCTCCAAAAACAGGGAAAACGGTTGTTGGAAATGTTATTGTTGATGAAAACCAAGATTTAATGGCACTTACAAGCGTAGGAAAAATGATAAGAGTTGATATGCAAACTATTAGAAAAGCTGGTAGAAATACAAGTGGGGTCAATATAGTTGATGTTGAAAAAGGAGATAGAGTTGTAAGTATTGCAAAATGTCCTAAAGAAAAAGAAGATGAACTCGATATTGAAAATGCCCAAGATATGGTAATTAGTATTGAGACAAATGAAACTATAGCACCTACTGAAAGTCAAGAGGTAAATTTATTAAATATTAATGGAGATGATGAATAATGAAGAGATATAATGTTGCTGTTGTAGGTGCTACAGGTGCTGTTGGTGAAGAATTATTTAGAATTTTAGATGAAATGGATTTCCCAATAGGAAATCTTCTTCCACTTGCGAGTGCAAGAAGTGTTGGAACAAATATTGAATTCGCAGGAAAAGAATATCCAGTGATTGAATTAACAGAAACAGTTTTTGAAGAAAATGATGTAGATATTGCTTTTTTTAGTGCCGGGGGAGATATTAGTGCTAAATATGCTAAATATGCTGTTGAAGGTGGGGCTGTTGTTATTGACAATACAAGTCATTTTAGAATGGATCCAGCTATTCCTCTTGTCGTACCTGAAGTTAATCCTGAAGATATTGCTTTATGGAGAGAATCAGGAATTATTGCTAACCCAAATTGTTCAACTATTCAAATGGTACAAGCACTCAAACCTCTTGATGATCTTTATGGAATAGAACGAGTTGATGTAAGTACTTACCAAGCAACAAGTGGAGCTGGTAAAAAAGGGATGGAAGAATTAGTTATGCAGATGCAAGATTTTTTTGCATTCAGACTTGATGAATCCAAAATTGAAGCATTTGCTCATCAAATAGCACTCAATGTTATTCCTCAAGTTGATAAAGCCATGCCAAGTGGTTTTACAAAAGAAGAAGAAAAAATGGTGTATGAAACGCAAAAGATTCTTCACAAAAATATCCAAGTTGCAGCTACTTGTGTAAGGGTGCCTGTTTTAAGAAGTCATAGCGAATCTATTACTGTTACATTTGGCGAGCATATTGATGTAGATGTTGAAAGATGTAGAGAAGCGATAGAAAACTTTGAAAATGTAAAAGTTATTGATGATTTACCAAATAGTCTTTACCCGATGCCTATCATAGCAACAGATACTGATTTTACCTATGTTGGGCGATTACGAAAAGATATTTATAAATCAAATGTTTTGCATTTTTTTAATGTAGCTGATCAAATTAGAGTTGGGGCTGCAACAAATGCTGTAAGAATTGGACTTAAGTGGATTAAATTGGAGGGTGAAAAATGTTAGAAAGAATTTTTGAGGGTGCTCTTTGGCAGAGTAGATTTATTGTTATTTTGGCTGTTGTTTTTGGACTTCTAGGATCAATAGTCCTTTTTGTTGTTGCTTCTATGGATATCTTTGGAGTAGCTAGTTATGCATTTGAAACTATAACAACAGGTGCACATCCTGAACATTTCCATGAAGATATTGTTGCTGGAATTATAGGTGCGATTGATTTATATCTTATTGCTGTTGTTATGCTTATTTTTGCTTTTGGAATTTATGAATTATTTATTTCAAAAATAGATGCAGCAGAAGACGAGGATTCAGAAAATGGAAGCACTATTTTAGCTATCCATTCTCTTGATCAACTCAAAGATAAAATTGCAAAAGTTATTATCATGGTACTTGTGGTAAGCTTTTTTCAAAAAGTATTACACACAACCTTTGCGTCTCCATTAGAGATGTTGTATTTTGCGCTTTCTATTACTGCGCTTTCTGTCGGGCTTTACTTTTTAAGTAAAGTTGGCCATCACCACTAATAAAAGGAAAGAATTATGAGTAAAATATTTGTAGATGCTTGTAAAGGCTTAGATACACCATATACCCCTGTTTGGATGATGAGACAAGCCGGTAGATATCTGCCAGAATATATGGCTGTTCGAGAAAAAGCTGGAAACTTTTTAAATCTGTGCCACAATCCAGAATTAGCGGCTGAAGTTACTATCCAACCACTTGATATAGTTGGTGTCGATGCTGCTATTTTGTTTAGTGATATCTTGGTTATCCCAAATGAGATGGGGATGAAACTAGAATTTTTAAAAGGGGAAGGTCCTGTATTTGAAAAACCAATAGTGACTGAGGCTGATGTGGATGCTTTGATTGGTGGGAAAGAAGCTAGTAGTAAACTTACTTATGTATATGATACTATTAAACTTTTACGAAAACAATTAGATGAAAGAGGAGATGATATCGCCCTTATAGGCTTTACAGGTGCTCCTTGGACACTTGCTACATATATGATAGAGGGGCAAGGGACGAAAACATACAATATTTGTAAAAAAATGATGTATTCAAATCCTACACTTTTACATAAAATTTTAGCAAAAGTAACAGAAGTTGTAAAACTTTATATGGAAAAACAAATCCAATCTGGTATTGATGTTGTTCAGATATTTGACTCTTGGGCAGCAGCGATTGAGCCTTCAAAATACAATGAATTCTCTTGGAAATATATGGTGGAGATTGCAGATTATTTAAAATCAAAATATCCAGAAACTCCAATTATTATGTTTCCAAAAGGGGTAAGTGCCTTTATTGAGCAAGGTTTAGTGTATGGAAACTTTGATGTATTTGGTGTAGATTGGGGAACTCCAATGGCTATGGCTAAAGCAAAATTAGGTGATAGATATGTTCTTCAAGGAAATATGGAACCTTGCAGATTGTACTCAAAAGAAGAGACTACAAGATGCGTAGAAGCACTCCAAAATATTATGGGTGGGAAAAGACATATATTTAATTTAGGTCATGGGATTCTTCCAGATGTACCTGTTGAAAATGCAAAACACTTTGTAAGTGAATGTAAAAGGGTTAGTAAAAAATAGTTTATGACTTTCTATAAACCTTTCAAGCAAGTGGTATTTGTATCACTTGCTTTTTTATTTTTAGGGTGTGAAGACAAAAGTTATTTCACTCAAACGTATGATGAGAAACTTTTAAAACAAAAAACAACTTGTTTACAATTAAAACTAACACCCTACTCTAGTGAAGTTTATAATGGTGTGAAAGATTTATATCCATTTAATCAAAATTGCAAAAGAATCCTAGAAATAAGATATAAAACAAAAATAGCTTGCAATAGCCCATACAATGAAAATAAAAGTTTTAATAGTTTTATAGAACTCAATTTATTAGATCAAGATAAACTAATATATACCGTGTATAAAGATTTAAAAAATAATGATGATATCATCAAAGAGATAGAGAAAGGATATGATTTTTTATGGAAACAAACAAACCACTAACTTTTGGTCCAGTTAACTCAAGACGATTTGGGATAAGTTTAGGAATAGACCTTTCTCCTAGCCATAAACAATGTAATTTTGACTGTTTATACTGTGAACTAGAAAAACAAAAAACAATTACTACTCAAACAAATTCAATTGATGTAGAAAGTTATATAAAAGAGGTGAAGGTTGCTCTTTTAAAATATCCAGAAACTGAAGTTTTAACAATCACTGCAAATGGTGAACCAACAATGTATCCTTATCTTGATGAATTAGTAGATAAATTAATTGCGATAAAAGGAGATACGAAACTTCTTATTCTTTCAAATTCATCACTTATTGGAGATAAAAATATAGCCAAAACGTTGGATAAAATTGATATTGTAAAACTTTCACTTGATTGTGCAACCAAAGAGTGTTTTCGTAAACTTGATAGAATTGATAAAAGTATCAACTTTCAAAATATTGTAGATGGGATAATTTCATTTTCTAAAACATTTCAAAAAGAACTTGTAATAGAAGTTTTATTTGTAGATACAATAAATAATAAACCAGATGAGATAGATAAAATTTACGCTATCTTAAAACAAATCAATCCTACAAGAGTTGATATAGGGACAATTGATAGACCACCAGCTTATGATGTGAAGCCAATTGGTTTTGAAGAGTTAGACACTATTGCACATTCATTTCTTGGTCTTAATGTAACAGTAGCACATCGTCATAAAATCAAGCTCTCAAAAAGTTTATCTCAAGATGACATTTTAAATCTTTTAGATAAACGACCACAAACAAAAGAGGATTTAGAAAATCTATTAGATGTAGCTTCTTTAAAGATGTTTTATAATCTTTTAGAAAATAATCACATCACCGTTAGAAATCAAGCTGGAATCCTATTTTACGGGAAATCAAAGTCGTAGATAATAATAATAATAATACAAAAATATTTTTTGTAACTGAATATTAATGAATACAAAAAATAATGATATAAATTTTAATTTTTATGATATAATGTTAGAACTAGTATTAATGATATATGGCTACATGTTCAAAGTGAGTGTATAATCAGCGATAACTACAGAAAAAAGGAAAAAGATTATGCAAATTTATGTTGGAAATATGTCATATAGAACAACTCAAGAGAATTTAGAAGCTCTATTCTCACAATTCGGTGCAGTTGAATCTGTTAAAATGGTAACAGATAGAGAAACAGGAAGAGCAAAAGGTTTTGCATTTGTTACTATGGATAATGGTGCAAATGAAGCTATCGAAGCTTTAAATGGTAAAGAATTTGATGGAAGAACATTAAGAATTAATGAAGCTAAACCAAGAGAAGAAAGACCAAAAAGAGAGTTTACTGGTAGAAGATACTAAAATCAAACTTTTTTGATATATTGAGGGAGGGCGAAAGTCTTCCCTTTTTTATTACTAAATTATTTTCTGTTGCAAAACCGAAGCACCACTAATTTTTATCTCTCCACCGTTTTTTACTATACTTTTAATATCTTCAAAATTATTTTTTGTTTCATCATAAATTACCACAAAGATTTCATCACCTACTTTTAAAAATGTTTTTTCACCAAATTCAGTATAACTTGTTGCACCAATACTTACAATCAATCCTTTTGGAAATTCACTATTTTTTAAATGTGTATTTAGGTTTTCCAATGGCCCAAAATCTTCCTGAAAATTCAATTTTTCAATCATCCAATCTTTTAATTTTTCATAAAAATAATTATATGTAAGAACAGCGCTATCTTCTCCATAAATAAATAGTTTGCCATCTCTTTTTAAAAATGATGCAATATGATAATTATCCATTACTCCACCTTGAGTAAATTTATCAATCGGTAAAATCTGTGAAGATATCCCCTTTGTATTTTCTCCCCAATTTTTCTTTTCACTTATCTTTTTTGCATTTGGTTTCCGAATACTACAATCATTGTAAGCTGTAAAAAAATTTGGTATTAAATCAATCACTTTTTCATCTTTATACACAACTTCGCAAATGAGAGCAACTTCTGGTTCCATTTGAAGATTTCCATCTTGTATATCTTTTGGATAAACTATCACTTCACTTGAAAGAGGATAAATTCCTAAAAAACTCTCACTCCCAGGCAAATAAAATGGAAACATCCCTTTTGGAGCATTTTCTTCATTTGTTATCACATTCACAAAATCACTTGCCTCCCCTGCTTGCACCAAATGATGTGCAAAGTTTCCAGCCACTCCAAATCCAATAAATTCTTTTAAATGTTTCTTACTCATACTTATTTTCCTAAAATATTTTTCATGAAAATTATACCTTAGAAAAATTAATTCAAATATCAATTATTCACAGTTTAACCTTATAATCAATTTTATGCTACTATTTCGCCCATGAGAGAATCAACACAGCCAAATGAAAAAGTATTAAGACTACGATATATTAGAGTATTAGAAAAGTTTTTTACAAGAATAGTGGCATTTCTAAAAAATCCAGACTTCAATCCAATTATTTTCAAAAAAAATATAGACAAATATTATGAAGATATCAAAAAAGTAAAAGCCGTTCGCCTTGATAGCGAGTATCTTACCATGCTTGAAGAGTTTGTCAATAGTGCACTAAATAAAACTATTCAAATTAGTGATGATTTTAGTGAACAAAAGGAAGCTTTGCTCAAAGAAGCAAATTTAGTCCATAAAGAAAAAAATAAAAGTAATTATAGAAAAGACAAGCATAAATCCAAGGATTTTTATGATGGATATTGAGAAGGAGAATTCTATCAATATTATTGGAACACTCAAAAAAGTTCTCTATCATAACAATGAAAACAATTACTACATAGCAATACTTGAAAACAATCAAAAAATCTGTGGACACTATTTTGATACTGATTTAAAAAAACTTGAAGGAGAAGATTTAATTCTTGTGGGAAATTGGGAAACTCACAATAAATACGGTGTACAGTTCAATTTTGAAACACTTGAAATCAAAAAAAATGAAGTTTTTTTCTTTTTAACAAAAATAGTCAAAGGATTTACAAAAAAACTTGCAACTGAAATTACAAAAAAATACACCGATGAGGAACTCTATGAGATTTTAGACAATCGACCTTCTGTTCTACTTGAATTTAAAGGACTCAAAGAGAAAAAACTTACTCAAATAGTAACAAGCTGGAATAAATTTAAACACCTCCGTGAACTTGCCATTTTTTTAGGAAACTATGGGGTAACTAAAAATCTTATCAATAAAATCTTTCAAGAATTAGGACATATAGATAATCTAATCCATAAGATTAAAGAAAATCCATATTTCCTTACATCAATCAAAGGTGTTGGATTTAAAAAAGCAGATGAAATTGCTATAGCATTTGGAGTAGATAAAAAAAGCCCATTTCGAATAAAATCATGTTTAAATTATACCCTTATGGAATACTGTGAGGCAAATGGAAATAGTTCTATTTCAAAAGAGACACTATTTGCTATCCTTGACACAACACTTAATTTTCAAAATGAAGAAACATTATATGAAAATATTATTATAGAGATGATCGCCGATAAATCACTGATTGAAACGACAAAAGAAAGATATTCTACAGCTATGCTCTATTTTTGTGAAAAGAATATATTGGAGTTTTTTAAAAAAAGACAAAATCGTCAAGTACCAATCAAGATAGTAAAAGATTTTGATACCTATATAACAAAAAAAGAAGAAACAATTGGTTTTACATTAAGTAAAGAGCAAAAAAAAGCTGTAAAACTCATCAACGAAGGGGAAACAACGGTTCTTCTCATAGGATATGCAGGAACTGGAAAATCAACTTCAAGTCGTGCTATATTAGAGCTTCTTGAAGAGATAGTTCCATACAAAGAGATTCATTGTATGGCATTAAGTGGTATAGCATCTCAACGAATTAGCGAGACAACAGGCTATAATTCAAGCACTATTCAATCCATGTTAATGGCACATAAAGAAAAAGATTATTTTCCATATAAAGTATTATTACTTGATGAAGCAAGTATGGTTAATAGTGTTACTTTTTATCAAATTATTTCCAAAATAAGCGATGATACTATTTTTATTCTCGTAGGTGATGATGGTCAATTACCAGCTATTGGTGCTGGGGATATTCTAGCAGATGCTATAAAATTTAATCTTGCTCCTTTGTCAAAATTAACTAAAATTTATAGACAAAATGAACTTCAAGCAATAGCAACTATTGCAAACGAGATACGAGAAGGAAATATTCCAGCTTATCAACACGATTATCAAGATTTTAAATTTATTGATGTTTCTATTCAAAATTATTATGCCACAAAAAGTGTTGTATCAAATTATGAAATGAATACAATTAGAAATGATAATAATTACAAAATACTCAACTCCCTATTACACATCTCATCATCATATATTTGGGAGATTGAGCAACATATAAAAGAGAAAAAGATTTCAAAAGCTTTGACAACTTTTCAAGTGATCACCCCAATGAAAAATGGTACTTTAGGGGTAGAAAATCTCAATATTAACCTCCAAAAATTACTCAATAATAATAATTCTAAGCCATTTCAAGGTAAAACTTACGAATTTAAGTTAAAAGATAAAGTAATTCATACAAAAAATGAAAATATGAAATCACTCAGTATGAATGACTATAAAAATGGAAGTATTGATTATTTTGAAAGAAGAATTTTCAATGGTATGCTTGGAATGGTTATCAAACTAGATTTTGAAAATGAACAATGTGTCGTTTTATATCCAAATGATGATACGGTAGTTTTTTATAGCTTTGTACAAATCGAACAACTTTTATCTTTAGCATATTGCCTTACTATTCATAAAACCCAAGGAATGGAGTATGATACAGCGCTAATACCTATGACATTTACCCATTTTATTATGCATAATACAAAACTTCTCTATACAGCCATCACAAGGGCTAAAAATATGTGTTATATCGTTGGAGAAAAAGAAGCATTTGAAAGTGCTTGTAAAAAACTAGAGATAACTCAAAGAGAAACAGTTATCAATGATCTTTTAGGATAATCAACCAACTAACAATACAAATAAAATTTATAAAAGATGATTTAAATCATTTTATAAATTTTATAAAATATGTAGAATATTATAATTTTACATTGCAAGGATTTTTTATGGCTACCTCCACAATTCAGCATTTTAATATGGATGGTGATTCAATATTTCAAAAATTGAATATGATGGAAAAACAAAAATTAAATTTATCTCCCATGGATTATTACAAAGAGATAAATAATCTTCATTTAGACTCTCTAGGAAAAATGGAAAGATATTATTTACAAGATTTTGGGATATACAATAATGAATTAAATGATGATGAATTTATGCTAAGACTACGATTTCCAGCAGGACGAATATCAAATGAAAATCTTTTGAATATTGCACAAATAACAAAACAATACAATCTAGAGATAATACTAACAGCAAGAGCCGGTATGCAATTACACGGATTTGATTCTGAAAATATTATTCAAGTATTTCACAAACTCAACGATTTAGGTATTTGCTCATGGCAAACATTTGGAGACAATATTAGAAATATAACAACAGATATATTTGATGGATACGGACAAAATAATATGATAGAAACCTATTCGTACATCAAAGAGATGGAAGATTTTATTCTAAAAGTTCCACAATATGTTGGTTTATTACCAAGAAGAATTTCTATTGGTATTTCAGGATCATTTGTCAATAATGTCTCCTTTTTCTCTAGTGATTTATACTTTGCCTTAGCTATTAAGGATGGAGTGTATGGTTTTAATGTATATATGGGTGGAAAAAATACAGAAATAGCTCAAGATGCAAATATATTTTTACAAAAAGAACAAGTTGTTGAATTTTTTAAAGCTTTTGTAGTTTCATTTAATAAATATGGTCTTAGACAATACAAAAATAGAACAAGGTTATTTCATTTACTTGAAGCTATTGGCCTAGAAACATTTAAATCTCATATCGAAACTGAGTACAAAAATAAGTTTGTTTCCAAAGGTGATATTTTACTCAAAAAAACACATTTTGAAACATTTGAAATACTTAAAGATGGTAGTTTTGGATATGCTTATTTATCAAATTTTGCAAAAATAACCTCATCTGAATTATTAGACATAGCAACTCTAGCCATTGAAAATAACTACAAAATAAGAATCGGAACAGATCAACAAATTTATATTTTAGGCTTAAAAGAAAAAAAAATTCCATTATCCAATAAAAATACAAATAGTACAATCTTGGCATGTGCAGGAAATCAATTTTGTCCATTTTCATATTGGAATATCAAAGATGAAACTAGGTTTTTACCGCTGGAAAGAATTGAAAAACACAAATTACTCATTGGATTTTCTGGATGCATGAAAGGTTGTGCCAAACATCAACACTCCGATATAGGACTTTTAGGCTTGCGTTCTTCCTCATATGACTATACTCAAAAAATTGCACGGGTTTATTTAGGAGGAGAATATACATTTGGTCAAAAACTTGCAAAACAAGTTTTCAAAGGTGTTCCCCTTCCACATCTAAGTGATATTTTAAATGCTATTATTGATGAATTTGAAAATAGTGGTTACACTGATTTTGAAGATTTTTCAAAAAATATACTTAATCACTTCAGTGAAAATTTTTTGGCTTTATGGTTTTTGGCAAAAGTTGAATTACCAAACGATACACAACTTATCGTAAACGACGAAATGGAGATCTTTACAAACTATTTTAGTGAACGAGAATTTTATAGATTACTGGAGGGTGATTTTACTGAAGCACTAAAATTTCAAAGTCAAAAAATATGGTCACAATCAAGTTTATAAAATAAAATAATAAAAATTCAAAATAGATACTCAACAATATCTTGAGTATCTAATCTAAACTTATTAGGTTGTGTATTTAATCTGTACCCAAATGGAACAAGAACACAAACACGATATTTTGCAGTATCAATATTTAATATTTTTTCAACATTTTCAATCTCAAATCCTTCAATAGGACAACTATCAATCCCAATACTAGCCGCTCCACTCATCATATTTCCCATCGCAATATAGCATTGCTTAGCACTCCAAGCCAAAATACTCTCATTATTTCTCATTGTATTTTCTAAATGACTCGCATATTTATAAAGATAAGCATCGTAATGTTCGTCAAGTAGCCCTCTTCTTGAAAACATATACTTTACATATTTGCTATATGGTTTCAACTCTTCTATCTTAGCTAATATCACAATCAACTCACTACATGTTGTAATTTGTGGCTGATTCCAACACAAAGGTCTTAGTTTTTCTTTTAAATCTTGATTTTGAATAACTAAAAATTTCCAAGGCTCCATCCCAAAAGATGAAGGCGACAATCTTCCAGCTTCCAAAATAAACTCCAAATCTTCACTTAGTATCTTTTTATTTTCATCAAATACCTTACAAGCATGACGAAAATTCATA
>DYPS01000123.1 GCA_020719775.1 Desulfosporosinus sp.
TATATAGAGATAGATAATTGTAGAACTCATAAGAGTGATTTGGATATATCAAATGAACCAATTCATGAAAAACTACATACTCTATACATATTTTTGGTTTTTTAATAAGCTCAATATTGAGATTTATATATGATTTATGAGGGTTACAGCTCCCCCATCTTGTTTTCATTTGTCTGATTTTTATATCTTTTATCTCTTGCTTCACAATTTTATTAAACTCTTGCAAAATATTAAAAAAATGAAATAATGCTTTTTCATAGTACCACTCATATACTAAATTTTGTTTTCGTTTTAAATCATTTTTATTCTTAACATAGACTTCTAAATAGCCTCGCTGAAGCTTAACACTCTCTTTTTTTGATTCAATTACTTTAAGCCTGTAACTTCGTCCTAGATATTTAAAGTCTTCACCGCTTACATACTCTTTTTCACTTGTTTCAAATGAGGCAAAAAACTCTTTCTTTTTTTCAATCCATTTAGCTCTCTTTTTTACTATAAACTCAATATGCTCATCGCTTGTCATCTTTGGCACAGTTAAAATAACTTCTCCAGATGGCTTTACTTTTAAAGTGATATTTTTTACATCTTTTTTACTGATTTGAATGTTTTCAAGCATAAAAACTTATACCTATCCCTCTAATCGTCTGATAAATTTTTTCTTTGTTCTCGATTAATATATCATATTCATCTTCTATATCCCAAAGAACATCTTCCATAGCACTTGTTATTTCATTTTCAACATCTCTGTTTTTATGCCATTCAGGTTTTTTGGAAGCCCTTGTATAAATATCATCAAATTTCAAAGTTGAATTTTTAATGATTAGCTCAAAATCAACAACTTCTAAATTACCTAAAATATCACCCAAATTATCATATATAGCAATTAAAGTTTTTTTGTTTTCGAACTCTTTTGGATAATTGTCCTCATTTGGTTTGGACATGCCTGTTATCAGGTCTTTTAATTGTTTTGCTTTTGCTAATTTTTCCTCTTCACTAAGCCTTTTAGCTTTGTATTCATTGATTACATCTTCAATCTGTTGTGCTATAGATTTATAAAATGCTGGGTTTGATTCCATTTTTTCTTTTACCACAGCACTTACCGCACTTAAAATTGTGTCAGCTTTTGCACTTTTACCCTCGACTCTTTGAACCTCCTCTTCAAACTCTGTTTCAAAGATATTTACAAGCCGAGTCAGCTCATTCACCTCTTTTGCACTTACAAAAGTATCAAGAAGTTTTTGCATCTGCTCTTCATATTTTCCAAAGTCACAAGTCTCAAAGTATCGTAACTGCACTACTTTTCTTAGTTCATTGTAAAATTTGATTTTTTTCTTATAAAGCTTGATTTCATTCTCGGTCAAAATATCATCAATTTTTTCACTCGAAAGAGCCAATTTAAAAGCTCTAGCCAAATGTGATAGCCACTCTTTAAAATCATCTCTTTTTTGAATATCGGATAAAACAACTACGAAACTTTCTAAATCATCTTTGTATTTAACATCTCTAAAAAGGTCTTCTAAATGGGTGTAATAAGTTTTAGCTTTAGCTATCTCACTTCTTACATCTACTACAGCTCCCGTCAAATCTTGTGGATCAAAACCATCGAGTGAAGCATAGTTTGTTAAAGCCTGATCTAATTCTCCTAAAAGCCCTCTATAATCTACAATATACCCATAATCTTTGCCGTCATAAAGTCTATTTACCCTTGCAATTGCTTGTAAAAGGTTGTGTTCTTTTAGTTGTTTGTCTATATAAAGATTAGTTGCTCTTGGTGCATCAAAACCAGTTAAAAGCTTATCTACAACAATAAGTAAATCTATCTCATCACCGTGGATAAATTCATTTTTTACATATTTTAAATACTCCTCTTCGCTTCCAAAGTCTTGGATAGTCTCTTGCCAAGATGCAGCTACATACTCTTTATTACCACCATCAAGCTCTTCATGCTCATTGCTTGAGATGACATAGGCAGTTTTTATATCTCCATACTCTTCAAATATCTCATGATATTTTATAGCTTCATATTTACTACTTGTTGCAAACATCGCTTTAAATCCACCATTTGCCATTTTTAGAGTTTTTTTGAAGTGTTCATTGATATCTAGTGCTATTAGTTCAAGTCTTTGTTCGCTGGAAGCAACTTTTTGAAACCTCGCCCATTTGTGTTGCAAATCTCTTTTTGCATCATCGCTTAACTCTCGTGAAATCATATTGAACTTTCGTACCAATCCATCAGGACTAAGCACCTCTTGATCTACAAGCCTCCCCTCATAAAGCAGTGGCAAAACAGCTCCATCTTTTA
Organism: Desulfosporosinus sp.; assembly: GCA_020719775.1. GTDB lineage: Bacteria > Campylobacterota > Campylobacteria > Campylobacterales > Arcobacteraceae > CAIJNA01. The sequence goes on from DYPS01000123.1 coordinate 2,303, forward strand.
CGGCATCATCGATGGTATATCTGTGTATCTCACCACCAAACTTTAAAAAGCTATTTTTATTTTTTTCTTTTTTAAGAAGTGGTGTCCCAGTGAAACCAAGATAACAAGCAAGTGGCAAGGCTTTTTTCATAGCATCGTGCAAATCACCACCTTGAGTACGGTGAGACTCATCAACTAGCACAAATACATTATTATCATTGATAACAGTTTTTGAGTTTTTCACCTTTTCAAACTTATGCACTAGTGTAGTAATCACACTTATACCACCTGTCAGTTTCTCTATCAAATCACTTCCACTACTCGCTCGTCCTGCTTTTATATCTGTATTTTCAAAAGTTCTATGAATTTGCTCATCTAAATCAACCCTATCGGTTACTACTATGATTTTTGCATTTGTGTAGGTTAATTTTAGAAGTTTTGTAAGCATCACCATCGTAAGTGATTTACCACTTCCTTGAGTATGCCAAATAAGCCCACCAGCTCTTATGCCGTCACTTATCTTTTCTACCCTTTTTAATGTCTTTTCAATCCCAAAGAACTGCTGATAACGGCTCACTTTTTTTACTTTTTTATCAAATAAAATATAGTGTTTTATAAGTCTCAAAAGCCTATTTTTTGATAAAAGTGCAAAAAGTGTAAGGTCAAGAGTAGTTACCTCTCTATCGTTTATCATCGTTTTTAAAGTTGCTTTTGCTTTTTCGCTTTCTTCTTCTTTCCACAAACTATAAAACTTCAAAGGTGTCCCTAAAGTTGCATATCTAGCTTCATTGCTATTGGCTGCAATGGTTAGTTGGATATATTTAAACAGATGTGGAATTTCATCTTTTTTTTGCTCTTTTCCAAGTTGTTTGATACCATTTTCATAGTTCACGCTTGATTTTTTAAGCTCAATTACCACTATCGGGATACCATTTACAAATACAACCAAATCAGGTCTTCTTGTCTTCACACTTTCATTTTGGTTGGCACGATCTACTATAAATTCTTCTGTTACAAAAAAGTGGTTGTTTTCAATGTTTTCAAAGTCGATGTATTTAAAAGAGAAACTCTTTTTTGTGCCATCATCAAGACTCTCTTCATAGCTAATACCCAAAAGAAGATGATTTGTGATTTTCTCATTTGCTACTATCAATCCCTCGTTTAAAGATACATCTAAATCATCTACTGCTTTTGCTATATTATTTGCACTAAATTTATAGTTTTGTCCTTTGTACTCATAGCTATTTATGGTACAGAGTCTCTCTATAAGTATCTTTTTTAAAAGTACGGCGGATGTTTTATTTTCTCGTAAAATAAGATTATCTTCTTTGGTTATAAACTTATATCCAAACTCTTTATGGCTAAAAAGATTGATGCAGTTTTGTTGTATTACAAGTTCAAGTGTGATATTTTCCATGAATTAAGCCACCAAATGGGTATTTTGTTTGATATAGTAATTTACCAAATACTCTATTGCTTTTTTGATGTCGTCGTTATCATAAAATTCTATCATTACCTTATTGAACTCCAATTTATCTTTTGCTTTTATATTTAGTATTAGATAGCCATTATCCAAAAGTATCCCATTCGTCATAAGTCTTGATGTTCGTTTATTGCCATCAAAGAAAAATTGACTTTTAGCACCAAATAAAAAGTATGTTATAGCTTTTATGATTGGGTGAGCTATTTTGTTTATCTCTTTTACACCATTTTCAAAAATGGTATTTAACTCATCTGCTTTTGGCGGTATATAATCTGTTCCGCCTATATTTACTCCACTTGCTCTAAACTCTCCCCAAGAAATAGCCTCTTCCTCGGCTACTTTGCCATGAAGCTTTAAAAGTGTAGATTTATCTGTATGAAACTCATTTTTTTCCAAAAGAGTAAAGAGTAGATTGACACTTCTGTTTTGGTTAAGGATTTGTTGTTCATCGCTTAGCTTATGTCCACCAACTGTGATACCATCTAAAAGTGTTTGCACCTCTGGAAAAGTCATAGCATTTCCCTCTAATGCAGAAGTGTTATAGATGAAATCTATCTTGTCTTTTTTAGCCAAACTAAACGATAAATTTTTATTTGGTACAAAAATATTTAGATTTGTAGTGTCAATGTTGTTTAAAATGTAGCTATTTATTTTCATTGTTTTACCTCCCAATGTCCGCCTTTAGCACCGCCAATTCTTTCAAGTTTGTCATCTTCTTTTAGTTTTTTAATTTGCCACTCTCTATCTTTTTCATCTTCTATCTTTAAAATAAGCAAATAGTGGCTCCAGCTCAATTTGGCAGACAGTGTCTGCAAAATTGGAAATGCAAGATAAAAACTTCTCATGCTTCGCAAGTTTCTTTGACTAAATCCTTTGC
>DYPS01000124.1 GCA_020719775.1 Desulfosporosinus sp.
TTTAAGGCTCTCATAAATCCCTAACTTTCTTCTACTTCATCATCTTCAAACAATTCCTTTAAACATTCCAGCTGTCCGGTTCTTCTTTTCTCTTTCTGGAGTCTTCTGTTTCTTCCCATTACCCAAAAGAAGTACTGTTCTACATTCCAAAAGTTTGTTTCTTCATCTAAATTTTTGGGTGCATATTTACTTATAGCATGTCCAGCTGCATCTTAAACAGCAAAGTGCGTGAAGATATCATCTATCGCATCTTATGTGAGGTACAACAAAAGAAACGGACAGTTTCTTCTTTCAAGTCTGGCTAAAAAGTGAAAGCTTGCTTCATGAAAAAAGTTTTCCCAGACAGAACCGTAGTCAAAGCCTGTTTGGTTGATTTGAATTGGCTTGACATCGATTGTAATGGTAAATCGAGGGTGTTTCACGATGCTTCTTAAGTTTATAGCGGATATCCTCTTGTATTATTGGCAGATGTTTTTGCTGATGTTCAAGGATTAGAATGAATTTTTCATTTTTTGAAGACCTTTAAAGCATCTGATGTTGTTTGAATTAAGGTCTAATTGACGAATCCCACCCATATAAGAGTTGTATAAAGGTTCGATGTTGTCAATTTTGTTGTGGGCCAGACTTAATGCACAAAGATCGAAGAACACAACAGGATTCAGAAGAAGAGGAAGACTGGGCTACCCAAAACCATCTTTTCATAAATAAATGTTTACCAAAGTATATCGAACTTGTTTGACAGTCCTCAATGGCCTCCAAAAAGAAGATGATCTTGGCCACAGTGCCCATATTTGGATTGTTGAAGTCCATATCAAGGTTCCAATATTTGCTCCACATCAGTCCTCTGATCAGTTTTGACTTAAGAATTGGGTGGCCTTGGTATTACCTTTTGTAGTTAATCTCATTTGGAGGAGGAAGCATTAGAGGGGTTTTTGCACTTTACCGTTCCATCAACTAATTTGTAATAATCAGTAGTATGACGTGTGAATATATAAATCAACAAAAGCAGTCCATAAACTGCAAAAAAATCAAATCACATAATACAAATTCAAATCACATTTTTGTCATTTGTGCAATCTTCTGATACTTTATGGCAATTTATTCTTTAAAAATTCTTCATTTTTCCTTTTTCCCATAAAATTTGTACCTTTTTTATCTTTTTTATGTTAATAATGAGGATTTTTATATTAATCTGAAAGTTGAAGAATAAGAGCATCATTAACTAAGCACAACTTATCGTTTTTCTTTATCTAAAGTACTTGCTGGTATACTATATTTGGCGTAAATGTCCTTGGATCATCTTTTAAAATTTTTCCTTGCCATTCGCTCTCATTTACTTGAATTTTTATGCCGTTTCTGATCCTTGTTCTGGACAAAGCAACATAAAGCTGTCCATGCGAAAAGACAGGATTTGCTAATGATATACCAACTTATTTAAAGGACTGTCCTTGAGATTTATTTATAGTCATAGCAAAAGCTGGAATTAAAGGGAATTGGTTTCGAATCATCTGAATTCCACACTTACTTTCTTTTGGATTTAGCTTTATTCTTGGAATTGCAGCTTCTTATCCTTAATTTTTACCCGTCAATATCTTCGCTTGAATAATGTTTTTACCAAGTTTAGTGACTTGAAGCCTTGTTCCATTACAAAGTCCACTTTTGAGGTTTAAGTTTCTAATCAACATGACCATCGAACCTTATTTTAAACGCAAACAATGTGGAGGAAGTCCATAACCTTAAAGACTATTGAGAAATTCTTGAGGATATTGTTGAGCGATTGACTTATAGTCTTACACTTTTGTTGATATTATGTTGTAGCTTCTGTATTAAGTCACGTTTCCTTAAAGTCTGTCCAAGATTTGGTTGTTTATTTGTATCATTTAACAGTTTTTTCCAGTCAAAATGACTTTTTCTTTGAGTTATGGGTCAAAATGATTAACTTTTTAGCCATAAATTGATGAAATTACATCATCAGTTAGCATGTCGCTCGGTATTTAAATATAGCCGTTGCCTAGTTTTTATGAATTTACTTATTTCTTTTATCCAATTCTAAGTAGCCAATTTTTAAACTCAACATCCTATCCTCTAGCTCTCATGTTTTTAGACAAAGAAATTGTTTTAAAGCATATTCTGAATAAATTTGATTAGGCCAAACTATTGCCGATGACATTGGCAATGGATCCATGCTCAATTACTGGAAGAGTTTGTCTAAAATCACCACCTAAAAGAATGGTTTTTCCTCCAAATGGTGGAATACTCTCCATTTTGTTACCTTTCTAAAGCTAATTTTAGTAAACTAAATATTGTAGGAGCTAATCAATGCATCTGAGGGCATCTTTTTTCATAGCTGACGCTTAATCTATGATGATTAAGTCAGCATTTAGTAAAATTTAAGCATTTTTGCTGTAGGACTTCATTTTAATTGCTGAAAATCTATCAAGTTAAAGTGGTAATTTGAATCTACTGTGCATAGTTGCACCACCAATGAGTAAATCCGATGCTATTCCTGTTGTAGCATGTGCTAACACTTTTTTCCCTTGATTAGTCAAGTATCTAATCAAAGTATTGTAAAGGTAAGTCTTTCCACTTCCAGCTGGTCCATCTAAAAAGAAGCATTTTACGACTGCCTCGTCTTGAATCATAACTGCATCAACAATTTACTTAAATGCTGCATACTGCTCTTAATTGTTTTATATATTTTCCAACATTTAGTCAAGTATTTTTGTGTTTTTCAGTGTTTATTCTTAATTTATAAATGATTTATTTTTGTACTCAAACACAATCTGTTAATTTACTGTATAAATCATCTAGTTTGGCAATGGAAGATCAAACTCCTTATTGCTTATGCCATTCATTTCTAAGAGTTAGTTGATTTACTATAAAGCAAGATACTCAGCTTATCTAATTGGAACTTTTTTGAATACGAAATCTTCTATCATATCTTTTTTGAATTCATTCCATAGCTAAAAAGACCTTTAAACTTGTTAGTAAATGCAGAGAATGGCAAATAAAAACCTTATTTGTTTTGGCATTTGAGTAGCTACAGCTTCTTTAAGAGTTTATCTTGCCAGATTGTCGTTTTCGATCAGATTTAGCTTGATGCATGCTTATCTGAGTGACTCACAAATTTATCCATGAACTATCCTCAGATCTTCTTCACATGTGGCTCCTTTTATATTGAGAAGAAGGACTCTAAGATAATACTTTTAACCTTAAGCTGGACTAACTCCGTACATTCTCGATATTATTTGATTGGTTTTTATGATTTTTCTTTTTTTCCATTTTCCTGTTTTAGTTTATTGAGTATAAAACTCTGGAATTTCATAGTAGTAAAAAGCCCTTGCAGACTAATCTTCTTGATTGAGTAAGTAGTAAGCTTCCAATTGACTTAATTTCTATGTTGCTTTTTAGAATGCTTCTTCTTCTTTACCTTATTCAAACTTAACAGTTTTTTTGTTCTTTAGATGGATGTTTAATCTCACGATTGTATGAGAAATTCCATGCATTCGATACTAAAATAACCTCCAGCATGCTTATGGAGCACTGACATATCTGGCATCTTGAAATTGTTGAATTTCATCAAACTTTATGACTTGTTCCTAACCTGTTTTGTTTTATTCATTTGGTACAATGTTTAAATCTGCACTATCATGTCCTTTGTAGACATACTTGAATACATACTTTATTGAAGCCAAAGAAGTACAAACTTCAACATTAATATGAGCTCTGTATCTTCTTAGCAATCCTGCATTATAAGGAACTACAGATCTATTGTCAAGTAGTCCATTTTTATATTTCCTTCCATCATCTCTTCTTCTTAATTTTGCATAGAAATCTTCCATTATATGAGTGTATTAAACGAAGCTTTTAGGAAATTAACGCTTACATTTCCCGTTTTACATGCACGGCGCATCTGGTTTGAAGAGTCCACAGGGTCCGTGAAGCATAAATGTTTCAAATAGCTCGTATAATTATGGGTCTGTTTCTTTATCGGGTGCTTCTGCTTGAGCAATTTCATCAATTCTTCTTCTTAGTTCCTATTAGCTCGATGTCTATAAGTCAATTTTATCGCAAAGAATGAAGAGCATATGCGCATGTGGCAATCCTCTTTTCTGAAACTCAATACTGTAGCAGTATCCTTTTGTTTCTCCAAAGTAATGCTTGTTTACAATTAAATCGAGAAAATCCTTGAAATAAAGACAGAATACTCTACAAACTAAGTCTGGCCTATCTTCTGGTCTTTGTCCAGGATAAAGATTATCAACAATCTATGGCCATTGAGGGCTACATGTAAAAGTAATAAACAGATCTGGCTTACCTATTTTCATGACCATTATCATTGCATCTTGAAATCGTTGATGCATATTTCTTGGACTTCCTTCAAAGGATGAAGGTAAAATGATGTTTTGACCCAATCTAATGTTTGCTCCTTCATCTTTTCTACGCTTCAGTATATCTGCCATTGTCTTATACTATTCTGATTTTAGCTTTTTTTGATTAAATCTTAAGTAATTTAGATTATTTCCTTCTACTCTAAGGTACGAATCAATCACAAATTGCTGAAATAAAGCAGATCCCCATAAAATTGGATTGAAATCATCTCTAATTCTATTGATGAACTCTTC
>DYPS01000125.1 GCA_020719775.1 Desulfosporosinus sp.
AAGGGTAATAGCAAGCTGCTCAATGATTTAAAATATATTTTAAAATTTCATTAATTGATAGAATTTGAGGATTTTTAACAACCACTTACTTTATAAGTTTCCTATTAGAAATATGATAAGTTAAAGTATATTTTATCCATATGAAGGACAAAGTATTTTTTATTATCTAATGAATTTTATACATTTATACTTTTTTAGTTTTAATTTAAAAAAAAAATCATTATTGTATTTATATTAAATTAAATAATTACAAAAAAAAAGGAAAATTAATAAATTTTATAAAGTAAAATAAAGATTTGAGTTTAAATATTTTTTAAATTCGTTCATTATCTTTTATAAATAAACAAGGCCATGTCATCTATGTTTAGTTCAAAGTACAATATTAAAATAACGCAGATCCGACTACGATCGAGGAATCAATACATTCTCACCATAAGGTAGAATTTTCCAAGTCTAATATGCTATCGAAGCCATCAAAGTATTTTCTTATCTTATCAATTTAGCTCGGTTCATCAGCTGTTGGATTAAAAGTACCTGAAGGTGTTGTAGTTGCTGTTGAAAGAAGACTAAATTCAACTCTTATTGTTCCAGAAAGCATTGAAAAAATATTCTAAATTGACTCACATATCTGTTGCGCCGCATCTGGAGTCATCACTGATGCAAGAACTCTTATTTAACATGGAAGAGTATAAGCACTTAATCACAGATATACTTATCTTGAACCAATCACAGTCAAAGCATTAACACAAACAATTTCAGATTTAGCTTTAAACTTTGGATAAGGAGATCCATCTTCAAAAAAGAAGCCAATGTCAAGACCATATGGTGTTGCCTTATTAATTGCAGGTGTAGATTAAAACGGTCCATGTATTTATCAAACAGATCCTTCAGGAACTATGATCCAATACAAAGCTAAGGGGATTGGTGCTGCTGATGAAGGTATCCAATCAATCCTTAATGAGCGATATAATGAAGTAAAATTTTTAATAAAATTAGAAAATGTCACTTGAAGATGCAAAAAAATTGGCACTTCATTCATTGAAAGAGACAATGTAATAAAAAATAAGTAAGAACAATGTTGAAATGATGGTAATTAGTACAGAGAATCAAAAGGTTCAAAGAATAACAGCAGAGGAAATCAAAAGAATCCTCGATTCTGTTAAGTGATCTTATAAAAAACTTTGATTTGTATGAAGTATGTATTAACTATTGTAATAATATTTCTAAAAAATTTACTTTATAAAGATTATTTCATATTATATTAAAAGTAAATGAAATGAAAAATATATTAGAGCTAAAAATTATATAAAAAAATAAGTTACATCAATTAATATACATAACTTATCTATTTTGAAACAGAAAAAATCAAAATATGCTTCAAAAAAGACTTTAAAGTATAAAATCAGAGGATTCTAATCTTTATCAGCATTTAGTGACAGTATTAAGATAATTGATCTTATCAAACGATCGAGATGGTTATCATTTGTTCGAGTATTACTGTCAAAATACAAAAAAAGCCTCTTCAGGAAATCATTAATACAGAGTCGAGTAATTCAGTGAAATTAAACAATATATTGAAAAACAAACAGGATTACTAAATAAACCATCTGCAGGAACATAATAATAACCCGTTTAGGTTGGGCCATGTGGCTTTATCCCAGATATTGTATAGCAAAGTAAAATCTTTTAAAAAGCTGGTGTTGGGCTTGGAGAATAACAAACATTCTTACTTTTTAAATCCCTTTAAAGATTTTCAATATCAAAACAAATCAAATAAATTAAATTTTGGGGTAAAATATCATGCTCATAAAGAGATTACTTTATTGCATAATCTCCAGCTGAAGCGGGTTAATAAGGTTAGTTGCCACCTGATGTGGAACCAAAAGGTACAGGTGTCAATAAAATAACATTCTGGGTAGCAACAGATTTGTTGTAGGCTAACTGGCGCGAGCTCCCAACAATTACACCTCAACAAATTAAAATTGCAAGAAAAATCAAGTACACATTCTCAGGAAATTTGGATAAGAAAGTCTTCAGCAATCCATTCTTTCCAGGAACAGAGGCCCATTTATTGAAATGTCAATGTGTAAGAATAACTTTTACTTGCCATTTAGTTCCCAGAACAATGTACAATGTCAATGCTTAAGATAAAAAATAAATCGAACCAGCTTAGGAATGGAAAACACCTGGATTTGAATTTTTATCATCATTATAAAATTGGGTTCATTTTTCTCAAAATCTTCTAAAAAATGGAAGAACAACATGGTTAAAGTCATAGCCGGTAGAAGGAGAATAAATTGATGAATAAAAAGTTATGAAGTAACTTTAAGCAAAAGATCCATTGGAATAGCGATTAAAACCTATTTCGAAGGATATAAATACTTGGGCAATAAAGAGAATTGGTGATTGCAATTAATGCAGAGGAATGACAAAGAACGTTGATTTTGTAAATAATGGGTACATACATATAAAAAACTTGATATGGAGAGGGGTACATATGATTTATCACAACGGCAAATGGATCAGTACATATTTTGGAGATGGAAATAAGAATACAGGGCAATGGTTTTATCCAAAAGAGCCATAAATGGTGTTATCATAAGCTCTTGATCGATAATAAGTGGATGAGCCTAATTTTCCAAAATAAGTTGCAAAGATAGAAGGATAACAACAAGCAGTTTAATGATTCGAAATAAATTTTAATTGATTAATTTTTAGCATGCCATGTATTATAACATCTCATTAAAAAATTTTTACTTCTTAATTTAATGCATAAAATTTTAAATCGAAACTTTTATATTATAAAATACTAATATTAAAAAGCAAGCACTTATTCACGAAAAAATAAATATGAATATTTGAAAATTCAATGTTTTGTCGCTGGATTTAAACTATCATATTTATGATGGAGCTCATAACTTAACAAACGAAGCGAGAAAATAAATATTTATTCCAGTAGCAAATGAAGGAGTCATTTTTAATTATGAAATTACTTACAATGATAGTTACAAGGACATTTAAATAATTAATCTAATGAAAGTGTAATCAAATATTAATCACAGCTTATAATAAAAAGAGAGATATTTTCGTGACAGCAGATACGGAAGAAGATTCTATGTTAGTTATGGGATGTAAACTCCGAAACACCAAAGAAAACTATCTCTAATCCTCATCCGGGTGGTGTCCTGGTTTTGGATATTAATGAAGATGGAACATTAATTGTAACTTTAAGTAAAGCTGCAACACCTACTCAACAAGTTGTTACTTTATGGAGATGGTAGGAAGAAGATCCATGCTATATATCAGCTCAAATGGATGAAAAGTTGATTGTATGAAAAAATTCATTAAATTCAATCATAATGAAAGGTAGTTTGCTACAACTGGCTAAACAAGAATTTTGTTCTGGCTTTGGCAAGATAACTAAAGAGGATTCGAGCTTTATTCTCCTGAAATACCAGCTAAAAAAACATTGACTCAAACAGTATTCATACCAAATTCACCACAAGCAGTATCAGGAACAAAATAAGGCGTCATCATTGTTTGGGACATCAGTTTAATCATGGAAGATTATACTCAACCATAAGAACGTAGAGCAATTAAGACAGTCAATTTAATGAACAATCCTAATAAAGTTGATCAAATGAAGAAAATAAACACATCACCAGCCATATCGATCTTAAAAATATAAGGTCGGTTTTTAGTCATTGGTTCATCTAATGGTTCAATAAGATTTTATGATGATCAATACAAAATTTAAGCTTGGTTTTAAGATATTGATCTTAGCGCTGTTCATACAATATCATTTCCAAGCATTATCTAAGATGGAGACAATGATATGGGAGAAAGTCATATTGATGGAGATAAAAACAAAGATTACCCTGAATTTGTTTGCAATGATTTTATCGTTGTTGATGATAATGCAAGAATCACCATGCTTAAGTCAAGTCTATTCCAAAAAATTGACAAATAGTAAAAAAAAGGTGTTGTATTAATGGAATCTATTGTAGCACCTATTGTTTGTTCAGCGGTCAGGCCATATTCAAATGCTTTAGTCATATCATGCTAAAATGGTATATTGTATGAATGGAACTTTATTGAAAAGCCGAAATCTATAAGTATACTTAGGTCATTTGGAGCTGGTTAAGTTCCAACATGTGTCACTTACAGTCCAAAAGGAAAGTATTTGTCAGTAGCAACCAAAATTGGAACAATTCATATTTATGAAGTTGAAACAGGAACGTGGCAACCATCACCCCTTCTTGTAGCTGAAGTTTAAAAATCAAGACCTGCTATATATATGCAGACGTTCTCGCCAGATTCAAGACACTTAGCTGTTATGGATAAGATTTTGGTGTTACATTGTTTATTTTAGGAAATAAACCACAAGGATCAAATCAACAGGCTCATTGATCATTTGCAGGAAAAGTAAGAGTTCACTATGCACCAATCAGAAGTATATCATTCGGCTAATCAATTGATCAAAGAGGTGAAGTCAGATTACGTTTATTTTCCATTGCTGAAGATATGAAGTTAGCTGATGTTGTTCCATTAAAGAAAGATGATAAAAATTAAACAAAATACAACAGATTAAAACCAAAATCTA
>DYPS01000037.1:0-13321 GCA_020719775.1 Desulfosporosinus sp.
TTTAGTAAGTATGGGGGAGTTAGTTTGCTTTTTTCATGGGTTCCAATCATCGGAGACTCGATAACTTTTGTAGCGGGAGTTTTAAAATACGATATCAAAAAGTTTCTATTTCTCGTTTTTCTAGCAAAGCTTGGTAGATACCTTTTTTTGCTAGGGGGATATTTTTATTTTTTTGGAGAGTGAATACTAATAAATATTACCAATACCAAACATCATATAAATTGTAGATTTTAAACAACCATCCAAAGTGCTACCAATACCACAAAAAGTATCGGTGGTGTGACAATCAGACCAAACTTACTATATTCCCAAAATCCTATCTTCACACCTTTTTGTGCTAAAACATGCAACCAAAGAAGCGTAGCCAAACTACCAAATGGTGTCATCTTTGGTCCAAGGTTGCACCCTATGATATTGGCATAGGCAAGTGCTTGATTTGGTACATTCACTAAGGCTATATCCATAATCATCACTGTTGGCATATTGTTCATAATCGCACTTAAAAAGGCACTAATAAATCCAGTCCCAACTATCGCTATAAAATCCCCTTGTGTAGCTAAATCTTGCAGTACTCCACTTAAAATCTCTGTAAGTCCAGCATTTTTGAGCCCATATACGACGATATAAAGTCCGATACTAAACCACACCACTTGCCATGGAGCAGTTTTGATGGTAAGTCCAGCACGAGCTACTTTCATAAAAGATGCAATTGTTAAAAAGAGCAATGCACCACCAAGTGCAAATAGAGAAATCGGTAAATCATAAGTATCTCCGATAAAATAAGCTATAAGTAAAAGTGCTAAAAATACCCATGAAGCATAAAAAAGTGGTTTGCTTTTAAGAACATCATCTGGATTTTTTAAAAGGGTAATATCGATAGTTTTTGGAATATCATTTTTAAGTACCAACCAAAGTACCAAAATAGAAATAGCAACACTTATCACAAAAGGGAACAGCATCGTTTGTAAGTAGGAGATAAATCCAATATCAAAATAGTTTGCTGTTACGATATTTGTGAGATTTGAAAAAACAAATGGCAATGATGCTGAGTCACTGATAAATCCACCCGCGAGTAAAAATGCTAGAATATTTTTGAAATTAAGTTGTAAAATTCTCATTTTAGCTAACAATATTGGAGTCAAAATAAGTGCAGCTCCATCATTTGCAAAAAGTGCTGAGACGAAGCTACCCAAAAGCAAAGCATAGACAAACATCAAATGCCCATTTCCACCACTTAGTTTTGCCATTTTGATAGCACACCACTCAAAAAATCCTATCTCATCAAGCACCATAGAGAGGATGATAATGCCAATAAATGCTAAAGTAGCATCCCAAACGATATCTGTAACAATGAGTACATCACCAAAGCTTACAGTGCCAACGACTAGGGATACAAGGGCCCCCAAAATAGCGATCGTTCCTATTTGAAGCTTAAAAGGTTGGATGATGATAGCGATAAGTGTAATTAGAAAAATAAAACTAGATATTAACATTGAGAAGCCCTTGATAAAAATTTCAAGAGTATAACTTAAATATGTTTATATATCAAGATATATTGATATATAATTTGTAACCAAAAACTAGAGTCGGAAAGACTCTAAAATACTATCCAACTAAAGGACATTTGTTACTGTAACTTTTTTATTTTCAACTGTTGTATGGAGTGTAAAAACATAAGCATGTTCATGATTTATACTAACTTCCAATTCATATGTCCCATCTATGTGTATTTCGGACCAAGTGTCAAATCCGATCACTTCATCTTCCCCTTCGTAAGAGTACCTCTCAAATTTTTCAATAACAGTATCCTGAAAATTATCAAGGGGACAAGCGGTTATTGTTTCCAAATCCTTTACAACTTGCTTGAGAGTTTTTCTAAACATTAAGTTTTCATTTTCAATCATTAACAAACCTTATTTTCTAAAATAAATTTTTTCAATATTGCCATTCGTACAGCAACACCATTTTCAACTTGTTTAAGCACTTTGCTTCTTGGATCTAGTAGCATCTCATCGCTAATATCAATATTTCTATTTACAGGACCAGGATGGAGTAAAAGCATCTCTTTGTCTCCTAAAAGTTTTTTTGTGATGCAGTATTTTTTAACATATTTTGCTTTTTGTTGTGCTTGTTTCTCAGCAGTAGCAGTCACTTCGTGTCTTTCATGTTGCACTCGTAAACTCATAATAATATCAAGTTCATTAAGTACTTTTTTAATATTTGTTACAGTTTTGTATGGAGAGATAACTTTAAATCTTTTTGGAGCTACAAGGATAGGATTAAGTCCAAATCTAGGGAGTAACTCTAAGTTTGAAGTGGCTACCCTTGAATTCGCAATATCTCCTACGATAGCTATATTTTTACCAGCTATTTCACCATTAAAATGTTCATTAATTGTAAAAAGATCGAGTAAAGCTTGTGTTGGATGAGCATTTTTCCCATCACCTGCATTGATAATAGGGCAATTTACATAACTTTTTAAACTCTCTGGTAATCCACAATCTTTATGCCGTATGATAATGGCATCGGGTTTCATAGCATTAAGATTCGCCACTGTATCTTCTACAGTTTCCCCTTTGTTAGTTGAGCTTGTATAAACTTCTAGATTTACTACTTCTGCACCTAATCTTTTGGCAGCTATTTCAAAACTACTTCTAGTTCTTGTGGAGCTTTCAAAAAAAAGTGTTACAACTAGTTTACCATTAAGTATGCTATTTGAAGTTAAATCGCTAAATAGTTTAGCATCTTCAAACAACTCCAGTATTTCATTATTGCTTAAATCATTTGGTGTTATTAAGTGTTTCATTTTTTAACCTTTTTTGAAGTATAGATTTGTGAATTATAGCAAAAAGAGTTTTAGATAAGCTCTGAAAAATTTGGATTGAATTTTATCAAATATTTTCATGAGCATTATCTATTGATAAAAATCTAATATTGATTATTAAAGAAATATTTAAGACGTTCTGATAATATTATGATATTTCAATAAAAAGGAAGAGAATGTACAACAGAGAATATTTAACAGATAAAAAATCTAATGCGGAAACATATTCAAGTTATGAATCGCAATCTAGTTCAAGACCTGAAAATTTAATAGGGTTCTTAAGAGCTACTTATCAATTATTTGCAAGTAGTTTACTAGCCGCAACAGTTGGAGCATATATAGGGTTAGGGATGGCTTCTGTTATCTCTAGTTGGTATTGGGGACTTGTAATTTTAGAGTTTGCTTTACTTTTTGGTTTGTATGCAGTTAAAGAAAAACCAGGGGTAAATTTAGCAGTTTTATTTGCTTTTACTTTTGTAAGTGGGCTTACTTTAACTCCACTACTCAGTTCAGTTTTTAATATGGCTGGAGGGGCATCTATCGTTGCTCAAGCATTTTTAATGACATCGGTTGCTTTTGGTGGGATTTCAATGTTTGCTATGACTACAAAAAGAGATTTTAGTAGTATGGGAAAAATGTTGTTTATAGCAGTGATTATTTTAATAGTTGGTTCAATTAGTAATATTTTTATCGG
This sequence comes from Desulfosporosinus sp., assembly GCA_020719775.1. GTDB lineage: Bacteria > Campylobacterota > Campylobacteria > Campylobacterales > Arcobacteraceae > CAIJNA01. Next base: position 3,519 of record DYPS01000037.1, read on the forward strand.
TTCTCCAATATTACAACTTGGTATCGCTATGGTGGGTGCTTTAGTTTTTAGTGCATTTATACTTTACGATACACAACAAATTATTCAAGGTGGCTTTAGTACTCCAATTGAAGCTGCGATTGCTCTTTATTTGGATTTCTTCAATCTTTTTGTATCACTTCTCCAAATACTAGCTGCTTTTGCTGGTAACAAGGATGAATAAAGAAACTCTTAGACTCATAGATGCAAATCTAAATAGACTAAGGGAGGGGATAAGAGTTGTTGAGGATATATTTCGATATATCTTCAACGACAAAACTACCTCTTCAAAACTAAAATCCCTCAGACATCTTTCAAGACTTTCCAATTATGATGCACTATTAGATACAAGAGATATCAAAAATGATGTTTTAAAATCTTCAACTACAAGTGAGCAGTCAAGGGAAAATCTCAAATCTATCTTAATCGCAAATTTTAAAAGAGCCCAGGAGAGCGCTAGGGTTTTAGAAGAATTTACAAAACTCATCTCAATACAAGAGAGTGAAAATTTTAAATATATTCGTTATGAACTTTATGATCTTGAGAAAAGTATAACCTTATTAAAGATATAATGCCAAATATTTTACGATAAAAGGCATACGATGTTCAAAAATCCAATCACGATACTGTTGCTCACTACATCGCTTTTTGCTGATGTTACTATGTGTTATAAAGAAAATTTTACAACACCTTCAAAACTAGAAACTATAGCGCTTGATGGTGGAGAATGTAATGGAAAATATTCAGTTACTGATATGAAAAAGAATGGTTGGAGTATCAAAGATATCTCAACTTCAAAAGGTGACAATGGATTAAACTATAGTTATGTTTTTTCTAAAAATAGCTCAGTTGTTGCTCCTGGAGTGGTTCAAACTATTTCAAGTGAAAGTTTAAAACAACAAATGGCTCTTTTGGATAAAGAGAGAATTGTACAAGAAAAAATCAACAAAGAAGCAGATGCTTTAGCAAATGGGAAAAGAGTTTATGAAAGTCAATGTGCAAGATGCCATGGAATATACGGGGAATTGGCACCATATACTTCGAAAAAGCTAGTGGGTATGAGCAGCGATGAATTTGATGATTCTATGAGAGCTTATGGGCTTAATCAAAAAAATAGTTCCGCAGCGATTATAATGGGACCTTACTCTCTAATTTCGATTGAAAGAAAAGATGTTATAAAGTATTTAGAAAATATTAATGTACTACAACCAATAAAAAAATAATAGAGAGAATAAAAATGACAAAATATATATTTGTAACAGGCGGAGTTTTAAGTAGTCTTGGAAAAGGTATTACAAGTGCAAGCATCGCAGCTCTTTTGAAACAAAGTGGTTATGATGTAAGTATGCTTAAGATTGATCCTTATTTAAATGTTGATCCAGGAACAATGAGTCCTTTAGAACACGGAGAGGTGTATGTGACCGAAGATGGTGGGGAAACAGATCTTGACCTTGGGCACTATGAGAGATTTTTAGATAGAACTCTTGGAAAAATGAATAACTTTACAACGGGACAAGTGTATAGTGCTGTTATAAAAAGAGAAAGAGAAGGGGGATATCTTGGAAAAACTATTCAAGTTATCCCACACATTGTAGATGAGATAAAAAGTAGAATCTATGCAGCTGGAAAGGGGCATGACTTTTTGATTGTTGAACTTGGTGGAACAGTTGGGGATATCGAAGGATTACCTTTTATGGAAGCAGTTAGAGAAGTAAGACACGAAAATCCAAAAACGACAACGATGAATATTCATGTAACATTGATTCCATATATAGCTGCAGCTGGTGAGCTCAAAACAAAACCAACTCAACATAGTGTTCAAGAGCTTAGAAGAATTGGAATTATGCCTCATATGTTAGTATGTAGAACAGAAAAAAAACTTCCAAATGAGCTTAAACGAAAACTTGCTTATAGTTGTGATGTTGAAGAGGATTGTGTAATTGAAGCAGGAGATGCAGCTAGTATCTATGCTGTTCCTATGAATTTCTTAAAAGAGGGGATTTTAGAGCCAATAGCAAAACATTTTGAGATGGAAAAAATGAAGCCAGATATGGATAAATGGGATAACCTTGTAAAGCATATTGTTCATCCAAAAGATGAGGTAAATATAGCTTTTGTTGGAAAATATCTTGAACTTAAAGAAGCATATAAATCACTTCAAGAAGCACTTGTCCACTGTGGAGCGCATCTCAATGCTAAAATAAATATTAATTGGTGTGATAGTGAGAAGATAGAAGAGAAAGGTGCTGCAGCGGTTATAAGTGACAGTGATTGTGTACTTGTGGCTGGTGGATTTGGTCATAGAGGAGTTGAGGGTAAAATCGAAGCTATCAAATTTGCAAGGGAAAATAACATCCCATATCTTGGAATTTGTCTAGGAATGCAACTATCTATTTTAGAATATCTTAGAAATGTTGTAGGTATCAAAGAAGCGAATAGTGTTGAGTTTGATAAAGATACAGCTGAGCCAGCTATTTATCTAATCGAGCAATTTTTAGACACAAATGGAAATCATCAACTTAGAACGCACACTTCACCAATGGGTGGAACCATGAGACTTGGAGGGTATCCGTTTGAAGCAAAAGCTGGATCTATTTTAGAAAAAGCTTATGGAAAAGGTATTAGTAGCGAAAGACATAGGCATAGATATGAAGCAAATCCTGCTTATAAAGAGATTTTAGAAAAAGCTGGAATGGTAGTAACTGGAGAATCAAATGGACTTATTGAAGTTGTTGAAATACCAGCACATAAATGGTTCGTTGGAGTGCAATTTCATCCAGAATTTAAAAGTAGTCTCCAAACTCCAAATCCAATCATTTTAGCTTTTGTAGAAGCTGGATTGAATTCAAGAAATTCTTAATATTTCTAAAGAAGAATTAGTTAAAAATCGCTAATTTTTCCTCTGGAATACGTGATGGTTTCCCATCTTTTAAAAATACTAAAGTGACAACTGTTCTAAATATGTTATTTTTTTCTCTTGTAATAAATTGTTCTAATTTTAATGAAGCTTTTTTTATCTCTACAACTTTTGTAGTTACCTCTAAAATATCGCCAAATTTAGCTGATGATATAAAATCACACTCCATATGTTTTACCACAAAAAATTGATTTTGTTCGTGTGGAGATAACCCTTTTTGGAAAAATATTTCACTTCTTGCTCTCTCACAAAAATTGAGATAGTTGCTATGATAAACTATCCCACCACAATCTGTGTCTTCGTAATAAACTCGTATCTGCATCTTGTAAACCCTTATTTATCGATATTCTTATTATTGCTATTATCAAATTTAATTATAAACTTGTTATATTTGAGCGATTTTTTTCAATCTCATTTAATTTCATCTTTTTGTATAAATTTTGACTGTGATTGAAACATTTTTATGATCTAGTATTTTGGGGACCAAAGTTATATCTGCTTCTTGACTAATGATCTAAGAGGCAAAAGTATCTTTTGGATTGTACAATGCTCTCTCTTTTACATTGCTTTGTTTTAAGATTTTTCTAAAATTTACTCTGATGATCTTGTGATTATAAAATAGCATATTTGATTGATTAAAAAGATCTACCCGCTCTTATTTTTTCAGTTAAAATGGCACTATCAATACATCATGAATTGCACTTATCATATCAACAGAGAAAGAACTCATAGATATAAAGAATATACTATAAAAATAAATAATTAAAATTCTTTATTTGTTATGAAGATAGTTGAGATATAAAACTTCTTTTAGATTTTATACTTATGTTATTAGGGAATATTATGACAAATGTCAAACAAACTTACCAAACTATAAACACTTTAAGTGACTTAAAGAATTTGGCAAACTACTCATTTGTAGAAGCACTCCATCCTGATCCTGATGCTAAAAAAAATGGTATCGACCACTCTTCAAGAGAAGTATTTAGTGGACACTATGTACTTGTAGCCCCTACACCGATTGAAAATCCTATCTATATATCACATAGTAAAGAACTCTTTAAAGAGCTTACCTTTGGTGAAAATTTAGTCACTTCTGAAGAATTTATTCGATTATTTAGTGGGGATAGTTCACTATTGCCAAATCCACTACAAAAATTAGGCTGGGCTACAGGATATGCTCTTTCGATTTATGGAACTGAATATTACGAGCAATGCCCTTTCAAAACGGGAAATGGTTACGGTGATGGAAGAGCCATATCTATCCTTGAAGTTTTAATTAATGGTAAACGGTGGGAAATGCAATTAAAAGGGGGAGGGAAAACATCTTATTGTCGTGGTGCTGATGGTCGAGCCGTGCTTCGTTCAAGTATCAGAGAATTTTTAGCACAAGAACATATGAATGCTCTTGGCATTCCAACTTCTCGATCTTTGTGTTTATATACATCTAAAACAGAAACAGTTAAGCGACCTTGGTTTTTAAATCGATCTTATTCTAGAGATCCTGAAGTGATGATTGAAGAATCTGTTGCTATTACAACAAGGGTGGCATCCTCTTTTCTTAGAGTTGGCCAACTTGAACTTTTTGCAAGAAGAGCTCGTAAAAATGAACATCCAAAAGCGATACAAGAACTTGAGATGATAGTATTGCATTTAATTGATCGAGAATATAGTGAAGATATTGATAGAAATTTACCTCTTGAAAAAAAAATAATATTACTTGCAAAAGAATTTTCCTTTCGCCTTACTTCGCTTATTGCAAATTGGATTCGAGTAGGATATTGTCAAGGAAATTTCAATAGTGATAATTGTGCTGCTGGAGGTTTTACCCTTGATTATGGTCCATTTGGTTTTATTGATATGTTTGATCCACAATATCAGCCATGGACTGGTGGGGGCGTTCATTTTTCATTTTTTAATCAACCAAATGCTGCAATGCGTAACTATCAAATGTTTTGTAAAGCACTACAGCCTTTACTAAAATCAAACGAAAAAGAATTTGAAGAACTTCAAAATACAACAGATAAATTCTCTGATATGATGAAAGAGAAAATGGAGCAAATGTGGGCTTCTAAGCTTGGATTTGAAACATATAACGATGAAGTATTTAATGAACTTATGAAGCTTATGATAGAAACAGATGTGGATTACACAATCTTTTTCCGTGAACTTTCAAATATACCTGATGATATCGATATGCTAACAAAAAGCTTTTATGGTGATGATAAAAACAATGCAAAGCTTTTAGAAAGATGGTCAATGTGGCTAACGATGTGGAGATCCCATCTCAATGTCACAACTCTGAAATCAAAAGAAAAACTTTCAAATCAAATGAAACAAATCAATCCAAAGTATACTCTGAGGGAGTGGTTTCTTCTCCCAGCTTACAAAGAAGCTCAAAAAGAAAATTACACACTTATAAAAGAGTTACAAGAGATTATGAATGATCCATATTCTGAACATACATCTTTAATAGAAGAAAAATATTATAGATTAAAGCCTTTAGAATTTTTTGAAATTGCTGGTATATCTCATGTTAGCTGTTCATCATAGTAAAAAATAAAAGCTATCTTTTACTATGAAGCAAATGAGTCTTATGATTATACAAACCTTTCTTTTTAATTTTGTGTGAAGATTTATAAATAAGTTTTTTTATACCAAAGGCTAAAAATATAGAGTGCATAGGTGTGTTGTTTGAGTTTGTTGTTTTTGGCATTTGCAAATAACTCTTCTATGTAAGCTGTATTAAAAAGTCCATGATGCTCATTTGCTTCTAAAATATCTTCTAAGATTTTATCTCCAAACTCTTCTATAAGCCACTCATTATAAGGGCTATTAAACCCTTTTTTTCGTCTTTCCACTATCTCTTTTGGAAGGTATTTATAGGCTATTTTTTTGAGGAGATATTTGTTTGTATCCCCAAGCTTGAGTTTACTATCGATAGAAAAAGCGGTATCAACAAGTCTAAAATCCAAAAATGGATTTCTTGCTTCGACACCATTTGCCATAGTGATTTTATCCACTTTTGAAAGCAAACTCTCCCCAAGCCAAATCTCCATATCGATACTACTCATCCAATCAATCGGGTCAAGTTTTTCCACAGGCTCACTAAATAAAGGTTGTTTTTTGAACAGTTTTGCTTTTTGCTGTTTGGTAAAAATCTCCCCAAAACTATTGTATAAAGTCTCATCGTTGAAGATTCTTTGGAGATACTCTATCTCTTTTGTATTGGAACTTGCTGTTCCAAGATTAAGTTTTAGAAACTTTTTTTGGCTCTGTGATAAGGTTTTTTTGAACTCATAATAATCATAAAATTTTTGGTAGTTGTTGTATCCCAAAAAAAGCTCATCGCTCCCCTCTCCACTAAAGACTGTTTTTATCCCACTTTGGTGGATGATTTTTGAAAGATGAAAAAGTGGCGAGGAGGCGTGGTCGCTATGTGGTTCTTCAAGAGCATCTATCACTTCCTCAAAATTATCAAGAAAATCTTTTTTGGTAAATTTCACTGCAGTATGGTCACTTTTGATATTTTGTGCGACTTTTAGTGCGTATTGTAGTTCGCAATACTTTTCATACCCCTCATACCCGATACTAAAAGTTTTGATAGTTTTGCCTGTGATGTTTGCATACATCGTACTAATCAAACTACTATCAATCCCACCACTAAGAAGAGAGCCTATCTCCACATCGCTATGGAGTCTCTCCTCTACACTTTTTAAAAGGGTATTTTCTATTGTGATAAGTGCCATAGGTTCGTCGTGGATTCTTTTGTAGGTTTTGAGCTTGTAGTATTTTTTGATGCTAAGATTTCCATTTTCAAACAGAAGATAGCTTGCTTTTGGAAGCTTCAAAATACCCTCATAAAAAGTATTTGGGGTAAGTGGTGTGAAATATTGGAGATACTGACTAAGAGCTATACGATTCATCCGTGGAGTAAAACCAATTGAGGCGATGATAGGTTTGATAAGGCTAGAAAAGATAAATTTCCCATCTTGAAAATAGTAATAAAAAGGCTTTTTCCCATATCTATCACGAGCACAAAAATAACGATTTTTAAATTTATCGTAGATACAAAAACTAAAAGCACCATTAAGAAGTTTTAAAAATTCTGTATCGTATTTTTGGTAAAGTCGCACAATCACTTCAGTATCACTTTTGGTGATACAAGTGAGGTTTTCATTCTTTTTTAACTCCTCAAAATTATAAATCTCCCCATTAAAAACTATCAAGATATCATCAAAAATAAGAGGTTGATTTGCCTCACTATCCAGGTCTATGATAGAAAGCCTTGTATGTCCAAAGTAGTTTTCCCCAATCTGTTTTGTAGCAATATTATCTGGACCTCTTTTAGATAAAAGCTCCGTTAGCTCTAAAAAATCAGCCTCAGGCTTAAAGTTTGCCCCAATAATTCCACACATCAAAGAACTCCAAAAAAGTGATGGATAACTTGCAGTAAAAAATAAAAACAGAGTAAAAAAGTGATGGTTGAAAATAATACAACACTTGTCACATCGAGAGGTTTACAATCGTACAAGGCAGCAAGATTGACATTATTAACAGCCAAAGGCGTTGCTAGTGAAATGATTAAAATTCCAGCGATAAAAGGTTCAAGGTTAAATACAAGAGCCACACTTATCCCAACGGCTGGGAGGAGAAAAAGCTTTACTAAAGTAGTAAAAAAAGTAAGTTTAAAATTTTGAATTCTAAAGCCAACTTTCGCCAAATAGATTCCAAATATCATAAGTTGCAATACTATAGCAGTGTAGGAACCCATCTCTAAAGCTTTATCAACTTGTGGATGAATTGTCAAATCAAAGTAATTAAAGAGCAAAGCAAAAACGGCAAACCATAAAATAGGGATTTTTATCATCGAAAGAAGAGATTGTTTGAGTGTATATTTTTCCTTCGCAAGAAGATAGATTCCTATAGTGTAGATAAAAAAAATATTGGTAATATTTATGATACTTGTGTAGGGAACACTTGCCATGCCAAAAAGGGCAATACCAAGAGGAATGGCTAGATTTCCTGTATTTCCTATAAGACCAGTGCTTGTAAAAATAGATCTATCTTTTGTATTTTTAAAAAGAATTGGAGCTAAAAAAATCAAAAATAATAAAGTAGAAGTAACCACTATAAAATATACAAAAGGGGTCAATAGAAGATTGAAATCTATTTTTGTTCGTGTAAGTCCCCAGAAAGTAAGGATGGGCTGTATGAAATAGATAGAAAGGAGAATAAATGATTTTTCATCTATTTCTTCTTTGAAGATTTTTTTGGAGATAAATCCTATAACAATAAAAGAATAAATAACCAAAATAGATAATAACGCTTCCAAGTATTAATATCGCTAAAAATTATTTTATATAGTTTGAAGCACTAGCTTGTTGCAATGCACAAAATTTATTTTAAACTGTGATAAATCTACCAATAAGACAGTTTTTATCCAGGAAGATGATAAGTATTTGAAACCTTTTTTACTAAACATTTGTATAGAATTCCTGAAATTTTATTTTAATTAAATTGTAACTAAAAAGCTATTATAAAGGCTTAAATTTTTTTATACTACAATGTTTTTACTATGAAAAACAGAATTTTAGAAATAATTAAAAAAAGACCACTAGTGATAGATGGAGCAATGGGAACTGAGCTACAGTCGTTTGATATACCTAATATCGCTTGGATAGATGAATATGGGAACAATCAAGAGGGTTGTAATGAGCTTTTAAATGCAACAGCACCAGAGATTTTAGAACAAATTCATGAAAACTACGCCAAAGCTGGCGCAGATATGATAAAAACCAATACTTTTGGTTCGATGGATTGGGTACTTGATGAGTATGAGATGGGTCATAGAAGCTATGAGCTTTCAAAGCTGGGAGCTTCTCATGTAAAGAAAATTTGCCAAAAATATGCAACTGCTGAAAAACCACGATTTGTGCTTGGTTCAATTGGTCCAGGGACAAAGTTACCAAGTTTGAAACATATTGATTATGATACAATGTACCATGGGTATGTTACGATGGCTAGAGGATTGGTTGATGGTGGAGTTGATGTTTTCCTAGTGGAAACTTGCCAAGACCCGCTGCAAATAAAAGTGGCACTTCATGCCCTTAATGACACGGCACCTCAAATTCCAATTATGGTAAGTGTAACGATTGAGCTTAGTGGAACGATGTTAATAGGAACAGATGCAAATACAATAGCAACTATCTTGGAACCTTTTGATATCTTATCTCTTGGATTTAATTGCGGAACTGGACCTGAGCAGGTAAAAAAACATATCGAAATCCTTTCCCAAATTTCAAATAAACCACTCTCCGTCCATGCCAATGCTGGACTTCCTCAAAATAGAGGTGGAAAAACTTTTTATCCAATGGGAGCAGATGAGTTTGCAAATATTGAGAAAACATTTATGCTTTACAATGGGGTTTCGTTTTTGGGTGGATGTTGTGGAACTACCCCCGCGCATATTAAAGCCTTAAGTGAAGCAGTTTCAAAAATGATCCCTAAAATAGCCTTAGGAAATCATCCAAAATCTTTAGCTTCCCTTTTTGCGTCTGTTCCACTCAAACAAAAACCAGCACCGCTTTTAGTAGGTGAGCGAAGTAATGCAACTGGAAGTAAAGCTTTTAGGGAACTTTTAAAGGCAAATGACTATGAAGCGACTCTTAGTGTTGCTCAAGAGCAAGTGCGGGCTGGGGCTCATGTGATTGATGTTAGTGTTGGATTTGCTGGACGAGATGAAACAAAAGATATGAATGAGGTGGTTTCCCTTTATGCACAAAAAATCGCACTGCCACTTATGCCAGATTCTACACAGATTAAAGCTCTTGAAGAGGCTTTGAAACTTATCGGTGGAAAACCGATT
>DYPS01000037.1:13421-26096 GCA_020719775.1 Desulfosporosinus sp.
GATGAAGAGTATCATACTGCTGGTATTGAAACAATCGAAGCGATAAGAGAGTTTACAACTATGCACCCAGAAGTTGGGACAACTTTGGGGCTTTCAAATATTTCTTTTGGACTTGATGCAAAGGCTAGGGTGTACTTAAATAGTATCTTTTTACATCACTGTATAGAAGCTGGACTAAGCTCAGCGATTGTAAATGTAAAACACCTTGTTCCAAGACATAAAATGAGAGATGAGGATATTAAAGCTTGTGAAGATTTACTGTTTAATAGACGAGAAAATGGCGACCCACTTTTTGCATTTATTGAACATTTTAGTGATATTGAAGCGGTTGCAGAACAAACCGATGAGGAATTTGCCAAACTTTCAAATGATGAAAAAATCAAAAAACTCCTCCTTGATGGTGCAAAAGAGAAAATTATAGCTCTTGCTTTGGAAGTCAAAGATGAGGTTGGTGCTGAGATTATTGTCAATGAGTGGTTGATAGATGGGATGAAAATAATTGGGGAACTTTTTGGAAATGGTCAAATGCAACTCCCTTTTGTCCTTCAAAGTGCTGAAACTATGAAAGCTTGTGTTGATGCACTGCAACCATATCTTCCTAAAATTGAAAAAGAGAGCGATACCACTTTGGTTTTGGGAACAGTCAAAGGGGATGTCCACGATGTTGGGAAAAATCTAGTCGATATTATCCTCTCAAACAATGGGTTTAAAGTGGTAAATATCGGAATAAAAGTGAGTATCGATGATTTTATAAGGGTGGCACAAGAGTGCAATGCTATGGCTATTGGGATGAGTGGACTTTTGGTAAAATCAACAAATGAGATGAAGAGTAATCTTGAAGTGCTTAAAGATGCTGGGATATCTTTACCTATTCTAATTGGTGGAGCAGCTTTAACGAAAGCTTTTGTGGATGATTTTTGCAGACCTATTTATGATGGACCGATTTTTTATTGTAGAGATGCTTTTGATGGTGTTGTAGCGATGCAAAGACTTGAAGCTTCTAATGGGGATTATGCCAATCTTGATACCAATATGGCAGCTGATTTGATTGTGGAGAATGGGGTGGAAAAAGAGGAAAAAGTTGTTTTTGACTCTTTGATTCATACTCCAAAATTATTGAATAACCATAAAAATTATAATCCACCTTTTATGGGGCGAAAAGTGGTTGTTGCCCCCAAAGAGTATCTTGAAAATGAACCAAAAGGGCAATGTTCCAAAATAGAGTGTAACAGTAGTTTTGATAAAGAGTTAGTTTTCAAATGGATAAATCATCGAGTGTTATTTCGTCAAAGATGGGGATATAAACGAAGTAAAATGGGAGTTGAGGAGTTTAAAAAACAAGAAGAGAAAGTGGTCATCCCCTTGTATGAAAGACTCAAAAAACAATTTTTAGATGAAAATATTTTTGATCCAATTGGAGTGTATGGATATTTTTACTGTAAAAGTGAGGATAATAAACTTCATATTTATGATGATGAAAAGCAAAATATTTTGACCACTTTTACATTTCCACGACAAGGGAAAGAACCGCATAGATGTTTGGCAGATTATTTTAAAAGTGATGAGTTTGATATAGTTGGATTTACCATTGCAAGTTCTGGACATCAAATCACACCGTTTGAGCGAAGGCTTTATGATGATGGAAAATTTAGTGAATATTATAGTGTGCATGGATTGGGAGTCGAGTTAGCTGAAGCCTTAGCGGAGATTTTACATAAGCAAATAAGACTTGATTTGGATATTGCACAAAAAGAGAAACCAACTCTAAATGATGTAAGAATGAAACAATATCAAGGATGTAGATACAGTCCAGGATATGCTGCTTGTCCTGATTTGACGATGAATCGACAGATTTTCGATTTGCTAATCCCGGAGGATTTTGGAATAACATTAAGTGAAACATATCAAATCGATCCAGAACAAAGCACGGTTGCAATTATTGTAACAAATAAAGAAGCGAAATATTTTAATGTATGATGTGATAGTTGTTGGAAGTGGTGCCGCTGGGATAATGGCCAGCATCACAGCCAAACGAACTAAAAAATCTGTTCTTCTTTTGGAACAACTTCCCAATCTTGCTATGAAACTAAAAGCTACAGGTGGAGGAAGATGTAATCTTACAAATACACTTCAAAAAAATTTATTTATGGAAAAATTCGGAAAGAATGGACGATTTTTAAATGATGCTTTGAATGCTTTTTCCTCTTCTGACTTGGTAACATTTATGAAAAATATTGGGGTTGATACCCATGCACTTGATGGTTTTCGAATTTTCCCTGTTGGACACAATTCCCAAACAATAATTGATGCACTGATTCATAAGCTAGAAAAAGAAAATATTGAAATACAAACAAATCAAAAAGTGATATCTGTTGTCAAGAAGAATGATATTTTTGAAGTGCAAACAGAAAAAACAAGATTTCAAGCAAAAGCTTTGATAATAGCAACTGGTGGAAAAGGATACGAAAAACTAGGGGCTACGGGGGAAGGATACGAGATAGCGAAAAATTTAGGGCATAGCATTACAAAACTTTATCCAGCAATGATGCCATTATTTGTAAAAGAGAATTGGGTAGCTGAATGTACTGCAGACACGATTGGGAAGGCAAGCTTGGTAGTTAATCTTAAAAAATATCATACCAAAAAAGCTGTAGGGGACTTGATATTCACAAAAAATGGGATTAGAGGACCTGTCGTTTTAGATTTTGCAAGGGAGATTACCCCACTTTTTGATGATTTTTCTGAAATCCCAATTATTGTAAATTTGATTAAAGAGAAGGATGAAAATTATCTTATAGAGCTTTTTAAAAAAGAGACGACAAAAACTGTGCTTGATGTTTTAGAAGAGATTTTATCAAAAAGTATTACTAAAGCTTTATGTGAATTTTATAAGATTGAGTGGAATCTTGAATATAAAAAACTCAATGGAGCTGATAAAACAAAACTGCTTCAGATTTTAACAAGAACACCATTGACAATCTCTGGCAATGAGGGATTTAAACTTGCAATGATAACAAGAGGTGGGATAAATCTTAAAGAGATAAATTCGAACTCAATGGAGAGTAAAGTAGTTTCAAATCTTTATTTTGCAGGAGAGATTTTAGATATCGATGGACCTTGTGGAGGATATAATCTTCAGTGGGCTTTTTCAAGTGGATATTTATCTGGATGCTTAAAGTAGTATTTTATATGAACTTGCTAAGATTTTTAGCTAATTTATTAAATTAATGATACCTTTAAGATGTTTTTTGAAAATATTGTAAATTTTCAATAGATTTATAATTTAATTTGATTTTATTTGTAGTATAATTTTTTAAGATGCGATTTTTTATCGGTTCATGAATTAAATTATATGGAGGCTCACATTGTTAGAACAACCCACTAATCATCTTGATAAGTTTTGGGAAATTTATCAAAAGCAAGACAAAAAGAAAATTGGAAAATTTACAAAATATATGGATAAATTTGCAGTAAATTTTAATCTTTATAAAGATGGAAATTTTATAGAGAGATCTTTACCTTTTGATGTTGTTCCTAGAATAATTGGAGCAGAAGAGTTCAGTAAAATGGATAGAGGACTCTCTCAAAGGGTAAAAGCTTTAAATCTTTTTCTAGAAGATTTATATACTGACCAAAAAATAGTTAAAGCTGGAATTATTCCAAGTGAATTTATCTATCAAGCAAAAGGGTTTTTAAAAGAACTTGTCGGGCATTCGCCATCGAAAAAAATCAGAACTCATATTAATGGAATCGACCTTGTAAAAGATACAGTTACAAATGATTGGATTATTTTAGAAGACAATTTACGAGTACCAAGTGGGGCAAGTTATCCACTTTCTATCCGTGATACTTATAGAAAAATCTATCCAGAATTTTTTGAAAATCTCAAAATTGAGCCTATCAAACAGTATCCAGAGTATATCAAAGAGTCGATGGACTATGTAAACTGTGGTGGAATAAATGTTGTTCTCACACCTGGGAGATTTAACTCAGCATACTATGAACACAGTTATTTAGCGCAAATGAGTGATGCTTTACTTGTGAGAAATCATGAACTTATTGTAAAAGATAAAGTGGTTTATTTTAAAAATTATGATGGAAAATTAATTCGAGTTGGTGCCGTGTATAGAAGACTTGATGATGAATTTTTAGATCCAAATTTCTTTAATCCTGAAAGTTTGATAGGAGTTTCTGGAATAATGGAAGCATATTTGGCTGGAAATGTGGCAATTATGAATGCTCCTGGAAATGGTGTGGCTGATGATAAAGGGATTTATTATTTCGTTCCTCAGATGATTAAATATTATCTAGGAGAAGAGGCATGTCTTAAAAATGCACCAACATATCTTCCGTATTTTGAAAACGATATGAAATATATGATGGAAAATATGGATAAGCTTGTGATTAAAGATGTTGCGGAAGCTGGTGGATATGGAGTGATGTTTGGTCACAGCATGACAAAAAATCAAATTGAAGATCTTAAAATAATTATTAAAGCAGATCCGAGAAGATTTATAGCACAAGAACTTATAGAATTTTATGATGAAGAATGTTATATCAATGATAGGCTAGTACCAAGAAAGGCTGACTTTAGAGCATATGTTGTGATGAGCGATGAGCCAAAAGTATGGAAATGTGGGCTTACTAGATATGCTATGGAAGCTGGAAATTATCTTGTGAATTCTTCTCAAGGTGGAGGATTTAAAGACACATGGGTTATGGGAGGATGATATGAAACAACAGTTATTAACGGCAAATTCTGCATTAAATTTATATTGGCTTGGGCGACATCTGGAGAGGATAGAATCTTTGCTTATTGATATTAGCAAAGCATATGATAATATCATAGATATTGATGCCAATGAAGGTGTAGCACTCTATGAGAAATTAGGAATCGAGATAGAATATGATAATGCATTAGATTTTTTAAATATTGCGATGTTTGGAGATCATAGAGCAAATGTATACCAGCTTTTGAGTAATGCTAGAGAAAATGCAATAGTGGCTAGAAGTTATGTAGAAACAGAGGCATTTGGATCTATTATTGAACTTCATAAGCATTTTGAAATTGCTCAAATGAATCAAGAAATGGTTGGTTTTAAATTTATTGATAAATCGATGTCACTCATTAGTGAGATTTGGGGTAAGCTTACAAGAAAACAAACGAGAAATACAAATGATTATTTTATTCGACTTGGAAAGAATGTTGAAAAAGTTGATATTCATCTAAGGCTTGCAAAAGACAAAGAGTTTGCATTGGTTGTTATGAAAGAGATAGATTCGATAGTTGCTATTTTGGCTCCGGAATCAAAATTTCAGCCACATACTATTGACGAAGATGATATGACTATACTAGCTTCAATTAACAATAAAATCAATAAAATAGTACGGGAGTAATAGATTTTGAAGGTAAAAACGAAAGAGATTTTTAAATCTCAGCTTCCTGTTGGAGAAACTTTATCGATCAAAAGAACAAGGTATGAACCTAATATAAAAGGAAAAAGTGGAGAGAAAAAAAATCAAAAAAGAATATCAATAGTAAGTGGTATCCATGGAGACGAACTTGAGGGACAACTTGCTATTTATCTTCTTGCAAAATGGTTAAATGAAAATGGAGAGAAATTAAGAGGAATAGTTGATATTTATCCAGCAGTCAATGCTCTTGGAGTCGATACTATCACAAGAGGTTTTCCTATCTATGAAGTAGATCTTAACCGTGCTTTTCCAGGTGGGAAAAATGATTTTTTACCGGGACAGATTGTTTATGCTTTGACAAAAGATATACAAGGGAGTGATATTGCTATCGATATTCACTCTAGTAATATCTTTCTTCGGGAGATCCCGCAAATTCGTATTAATAAAGAATTTAGTCCATCAACATTGCCTTTAGCAAAAGAGCTCAATTGTGATTTTATCTGGATTCATGATGCTGTCACTGTTCTTGAAGCAACTTTTTCTCATACTTTGAACTCTTTAGGGACAAAAACTTTAGTTGTTGAGATGGGTGTAGGGATGCGACTTACAAATAAATATGGGGCTCAACTTCTTGATGGAATGTTGAATCTTATGAAAAAAGAAGGAATTATTGAGACTGATGAAAAGTTTGAAGCGAGAATTCCTTTTACTTCTGAAACTGGAAGTGTAGCATATATGAATGCACCTAAAAGTGGGCTTTTTGTACAATACTTAGATCATTGTGCTATTGTAAAAAAAGATGATAAAATAGGAGATATTGTAAGTCCTCTAAGTGGTGAAATATTGGTTGAACTTAAAGCTCCAACCGATGGGGTACTTTTTACTTTACGGGAATACCCTGTTGTGTATGAAGGCTCTTTGATAGCTAGAATTTTTGAACAAAATAAATAAAAAATAGAAAAAGAGATATGAAAAAAATAGAAATATTACGAATAGAGTCATTAAGCAGGGCACCTTTAATTATTGAAGGATATTTGTTTGAAGGGAGTGATCCAACAGCTCCTTCTTTAGCGATAATTGGAGCAATGGATGGTGATGCTATTTTACCACTTTTTTGTGCTTCAAAAATGGTTGATTTTTTAAATAATATTATTAGTACAAAAGAAATAAAAGGAAATATACTTATTATCCCTTCAATTAATCATTATGCCTTGAATATTAATGAGAGATTTTGGCCACTGGATAAAACTGACTTAAATATGATGTTTCCAGGCTACAAAGAGGGGGAAACAACTCAAAGGATAGCGGCAAAAGTTTTTGAAGCTATTAGTGGGTATACCTATGGTATAAATCTTGAAAGACAATGGGGTCCGACAAATTGTCTGCCACATATTAAACTTTTTAAAAGCGGTTATGAGGATCTCAAGGGGGCTAAAAAATTTGGTTTGAGGATGATTCATCATAGTGAATTACGATCAATTGATACTGTAACTTTACAATACAATTGGCAACTTTGGGGGACAAAAGCTTACTCAATAGTATGTCCAATTTCTAATGTAGTTGATGAAAAGATATCGAATCAAATTCACCAAGCGATGGTACGATTTATGGATAAATCAGGTGTGATTGAACATAAAATTTTTAATGCTTATGAATCAAATATTATTACAAAATCAAATCTTAAAATTATAAAAGCAAAAAAAAGTGGAATATTTATCCCTAAAGAGATAATCGGAAGTTATGTATTTAAAGGAGAAATAATAGGGGTAATAAAAGATTCATTGCGAGGTAATGTAATAAATGAGA
This sequence comes from Desulfosporosinus sp., assembly GCA_020719775.1. Taxonomy (GTDB): domain Bacteria; phylum Campylobacterota; class Campylobacteria; order Campylobacterales; family Arcobacteraceae; genus CAIJNA01. The sequence goes on from DYPS01000037.1 coordinate 20,643, forward strand.
TAGAAGCATCTTGCGAAGGGATAATTATTTGTTGTTTTAGTAATTCTTTAATTTTAGAAAATGCAGTCGCATTTCGAATAGCGAAATTAAGATAGTACTTTTTATGAGATCTTTCTTCTGCATTGATATTTAATAAAGCGGGAGTTACTTTATTAAATATTGAGAATAATCAAAAAAACAATTTGCATTATATGAAAAATCCAACTTTATGCTCTTTATCAAACATGTTTTTTCTCTCTTTTTCAATTTGATCTATAAAGGATTCAGTGCTAAAAATTGGTTCATCACTTACTGCTATTTTATAAGCTGTATTTTTGATAATCATCTCTATTTGCCCACCAGTAAGTTCAAAAGTAGATAATTTTTCAGTGTTTATTGGCAATTTCACAGGTAAAGTGATAGGAAGCATATTTTCCCAAAGTTGTTTTCTTTGTATATTAGTTGGTTTTGTGAACTCAATTTTGTAGTTAAATCTTCTGCTAAAAGCTTTGTCTATACTATCAAGTAGGTTCGTAGTAGCTATCAATATTCCATCAAATCTTTCAATTTGCTCCAAAAAGATATTTTGCATTTGGTTGTGCATTTTTTCGCTACCACTTGAATTACCAGTTACACGATTACTCAAAAATTGGTCAGCTTCATTAAGGAGCAGAATTGGTTCTGATTTTGTTTTAATACACAAATCTTTGTAGCTATCAAAGATTTTTCGTACATTCTTTTCACTTTCTCCAACATACATCGAAAGGATTTTACTACAGTCAAAACTTAAAATTTGTTTTTTCATAGATTTGGCGATAGCAAGTGCTGTGATAGTTTTTCCAGTCCCTGCTGCTCCATAAAAGATAATCCGTGCATCGATACCTTTTCGTTTATCTTTTATCCCCCAATCTTTAAGACGATTGACAACGGTTTTATCCATTTGCCTAAGGAGTGCTTTTAAAGTTTCTTCCGTTTTTGGATTTAAAACAACTTCATCAAGGTCTTTTTTTGGTTCGATGAGTTCAAAAATCTCTTGTTCCCCAATAAGCATATCAAGTTTAATTTTTTGTTTTCTTTTATCTTTTTTATTTGGATGAGATATTTTATATAAAATTTGTTCAGGGATAAAAAAGTTACGATTTATCCCACCAAAAGGGGTAAGCATCTCATCATAATCTATCAGCCCTTTTCCGATAAGGTTCCCACTCTCTTCAAGTAAACTTCTATGTTTTATCTTTTCATAGTCATCGCTTGAAATAAGCGTGATAAGTGAAGTCATATCTCGAATGGACTCATCTCCACCGCTATATTCCTCTTTGAGAAGTGCCAAAAATAGCATTTGTTCTTTTTCTTCAAGAGCATGTTCTTTAAAAAAACTTTCAAGCATAATTTCATGACTTGTCGCTGCGATTCTCTCTTTGATTCTATTTTCCAATAAAGTAAGTTTAGATTTGAGACGATTAATATTTGGTGAATTATCATCAAAACTATTTTTGACAACATTGAGTTTTTGAGCTAAATCTATCTTGAAAAATTGGTCTTGAAGATATTCAAGATGGTCGTTATACTCTTTTACTTCTGGCAAAATAAGATCAAGAGAACCAATTTCAAGGAGTTTTAAAAATGCAGAACTTAAAGATATTGAAGTATTGAGTAGTTCAAGATTGGACATCTCGCTTACTTTTATAGGCATCATATTATTTTGAACAATCCAACCAAGTTCTAAAAGATTTTTTATAAGGAAGATTTTTTCAAGATGCAAAAATTCCTGTACATTGTAAAAATCACCAAGCAAATCAACTACTATGATACTTGTAGTACCGTTTACATATTGTTTTGTAAGAGCTTGTAAAAGTTGTGCTTCATCTTTGTGGCATTTGAGTTGCACAAAGATATCAAGTTTTTCTAAATTATCAGATTTGATAAAATCAATCGTATTTTTCATATTGTTATTCATAATTCTTTATATCCATATATTATCAATTAGTCTAGTGGAGCCAATTTTGACAGCTACTAAAATAATTGTATTTTTAAGTTCAATTTGTTGCATTTGGAGAAGTTCCCTTGAAACTATCTCTATATACTCAACATCGATTCCATCTAAAGTTTTCATCATCATTTTTTTTATCTCAGTAATATTTAAATTTCCAGTTACTATTAGTTTTGTAGCATCTTGGAGACTTTGTGAAATTTTCAATGCCTCCTCTTTTTCTTCTTGACTAAGATAAGCATTTCTACTGCTAAGAGCTAAACCATTATCACCTCGTATGAGTGGACAGTCTACAATATTTATAGGTAAAAAAAGATTATTTACCATCTGTTTGATAAGGATTACTTGTTGAGCGTCTTTTCTTCCAAAATAAGCATTAGTTGGACGGGCAAGATTGAAAAGTTTGAGGACGATTTGAAGCACTCCATCAAAATGCCCTGGTCTCTTGAAACCATCTAGTACAAATCCCCTGATATCTGGAGCTTTGATAGTTACTTCATCTTTCCCATACATCATAGTAATATTTGGCATAAAAAGGATATCAACCCCAGCAAGTTTGCATATTTTTTTATCTGCCTCATCTCTTTTTGGATATTTGGCAAAATCTTCACCAGCTAAAAACTGAGTGGGATTGACAAATATAGAGACGATGATAAGTTCATTTTCCTCTCTTGCTTTTTTGATAAGGGAGATATGCCCCTCGTGTAATGCCCCCATTGTTGGGACAAAACCTACAGTTTTCGTTGTATTTTTTGTAATATTTTGCAGTTCTTGTTTATCTGTTATTATTTTCATAAGGGGGATTATATCTTATGGTTTGTTAAATAATTGGCACTTTCCATTTTTGATAATAAGCCACAACCCGAATGGTTACACCAATTGTAAAAATAGTAATTAAAGTAAAGAAAGTGATTAAATTATAGATATTAAATAGGTATATAGCCATGCCCATTAAAAGAGATACTGTTCCATAGAAACCAGTTTTGAAAATAAATGGTATTTCATTGATGATAACATCTCTCGCGATTCCTCCACCAACAGCAGTGATAAAAGAAATAGCTAAAACACCAGTAAGATTGAAGTTATGCTCAATTGCTATAAGCGATCCTGTGATGCTAAAAGAGACCAAACCTATACTGTCACTTATGATAAAAAGTGGTTTGTTTTCAATTGATTCTTTTTTGTGAAATTTAAAAAGTATCAAAAGTATTAATACGCTCAAAACTATGATGGCTGGATAATTGTTTGAAAAAGTATAAGGAACTCTATCAACTGCAATATCCCTAATGATTCCTCCGCCAAGCGCTGTTAAAACAGTAGCGATTAAAATCCCTAATAAATCAAGTTTATTTCTAACAGCAACAAAAAAACCACTAATAGTAAAGGCAACTATTCCTATATATTCAGCTATTTCAAACATAATTTTAAAGCCTCCATTACAGCTACTTTTTCTAACTCTTTGATTTTATTTTCCAATGATTCTATTGTTTCATTTAGAGCTATTGAAATAACTTTTTGACAAAGAATTTTCCCTTCGTCATAGTTTTCATTTACTCTATGAATAGTGACACCGCTCATTTTTTCACCATTATGAATAACGGCTTCATGAACAAATCTTCCATACATTCCACTTCCGCCATATTTCGGAAGGAGCGCTGGGTGGGAATTGATAATAAAATATTTGTTTGCTAGAAAAGGGGATATTTTTTTCATATAACCGGCTAAAACAATATATTTACAACCATATTTCGTAAGCAAATCATCTAAAATAAAATCAGTATCATTATAGAGTTTGTCATTCACAATAAAGTGAGGAATATTATTCTTTTTTGCTTTATTTAAAATAGGAGCATTTTGATTATTTGAGACGATAAGTGAAATATTTATAGGTAATTCTTTTTTAAGTGATGCTTCATATAAAGTATCAAAAATACTCCCATTATGGGAAGCAAATAAAGCAATCTTATACATTGAGAACCTTCGTAGATTTTTTGATAGAACTCTACTATAAAACCACTTTTGATAATATAATAATCATATTTTAGATAATATACGACAAAAAATATTAGGAATTTATTATGGTAGAAAGATATGCAAGACCAGAAATGACAAAGCATTGGACACAGCATGCAAGATATGCTGCATGGCTTGAAGTTGAAAAAGCAGCTGTAAAAGCTTGGAATAAATTGGGACTTATTCCAGATGAGGATTGTAGAAAGATTGTAGAAAATGCTACTTTTTCAGTTGAAAGAATAGAAGAGATAGAGGCTATAACAAAACATGATTTGATTGCTTTTAATACAAGTGTAAGTGAATCACTTGGTGAAGAATCAAGATGGTTTCACTATGGGATGACATCTTCAGATGCAGTTGATACAGGTGTTGCACTACAAATGAGAGACTCCTTGCAAATTATCATTGAAGATGTAAAGATGTTTATGGAGTCTATCAAAAAAAGAGCAATTGAACACAAAATGACTTTAATGGTAGGAAGAAGCCATGGTATACATGGGGAGCCTATAACATTTGGTTTGACTTTAGCTGTTTGGTACGATGAAGTTGCTCGTCACCTTTTAAATCTTGAACAAACTATGGAAGTTATCTCTGTAGGGCAAATATCTGGAGCCATGGGTAATTTTGCTCACGCACCACTTGAACTTGAAGAGTTGGCTATGGCTGAACTTGGACTAAAACCTGAGCCTTGCTCAAATCAAGTAATCCATCGAGATAGATATGCAAGACTCGCAACTGCATTGGCACTTTTAGCATCATCAGTTGAAAAATTTGCTGTTCAAGTAAGACATCTACAGAGAACTGAAGTATATGAGTGCGAAGAGTATTTTGCAAAAGGGCAAAAAGGAAGCTCGGCTATGCCTCATAAAAGAAATCCAATTTTGACTGAAAATATCACAGGATTAGCAAGAATGATACGAGCTTATGTGACCCCAGCTTTAGAAAATGTAGCTTTATGGCATGAAAGAGATATCTCTCACTCTTCAACTGAAAGATTTTGGCTACCAGATGCTTTTATTACAACTGATTTTATGCTTCATAGAATGAATAGTGTAATCGCAAATCTTACAGTTATGCCAGAAAATATGATGAAAAACCTAAATCTTACAGGTGGACTTGTGTTTTCTCAAAGAGTTTTACTAGAACTTCCACTTAAAGGTGTAAGTAGAGAAGATGCTTACCGAATAGTTCAAAGAAATGCAATGAAAGTTTGGGAAGAGATACAACAAGGTAAATCAACTACAAATGAAAAAGGGGAGTCTTTATATCTCCAATATCTTTTAGCAGATGAAGAGTTAAGAAATTTTTTAAGTGAAGAGGCAATTAGAGAGTGTTTTAACTTTGATTATTACACAAAAAATGTAGATGCCATCTTCAAAAGAGTATTCAAATAACGATTTTTAGGGAGTTTCAGGGCTTTCTCCGAAATTTCCGAAATTTCCAATTAATTCAGCTTTATTTAAGCATCATCC
>DYPS01000038.1 GCA_020719775.1 Desulfosporosinus sp.
ACTCGGGTTCGATCCCCGACAACTCCACCAATCCACTATTTTACCTAATCTCAAACAAAATTGAGTTATTTTTTCTTTTCTACTATTTGGTCTTCGAGCTTAATAATATGTCCGTGATCATCAAAATAAACAGTTACCAATTGACTATTTACACATTTTTGCAAACTTTCTTTTTCAACTTTAAAGTACTCAGCATAATCATCAAAATGAAATATTAGATGCTCAGTTGGTGCATGATGTCTACTTAACCTAGCCAAAATAAAAAGTATTAGAGGAGTTCCTATCAACAAATACATAGCATTGATAAATGTTACACTATGAATTTCTTCAAAAATCCAGTTTGCAAATTCATCTCCAGGGGCATCCAATATTAAAATTTTATAAAAAATATGAAATAGTGGTTTCCATAGATATATAAATCCAGCCCAAAGAAGGAGTGTAACTATGTCCCAAATTATTCTTTTTCTTTTTGGAAGTTCGCTTCTGTTATTAATTATTAGAGATTGATGATCCATGACTAATCTTTCTTCACTTGTTGGTGTGCTCCACGATCTGGACTAACCCATCTTGCACGACCTTTTGTTCCAAATAAAACTTTTGGAAGAGATGTTACTGCTGTAAACAAGTTGATAATCCAATAAGCAAAAGGATACCAAATCATCCAGAAATAATTTTTCCCCAAACCTTTGTCATAATGTCCATCAAGCCATTTACTAACAGAAAATTGCAACAAACACGCACTAATCAAAATAATACTTGTATCATCTGGAATGATCGGTGACTGTTGTGGCATCAAATAACCTACAGGTACAAATAAGCTTGCAATCCAAACCAAAATAACCAACAACATACTATAAGCCCAAACTGTACTTAAAATCAATTCAACCATCAAGCCCCACAAATGTGTTTGTCTTGGTGCAAATAAAACTTTAAAATTTTTCAGCATTACTTGAGCTCCACCCATTGACCATCTAAGTCTTTGCTTCCATAATCCACTTAATGTTTCAGGCATCAAAATCCAAACCAATGATCTTGGTTCAAAGTGAACATCCCATCCATTGCTTTGAAGCTTCCATGTTATATCGATATCTTCAGTTAGCATATCAGGACTCCAATATCCAACCTCATGAACAGCTGATTTACGAAAACCTGTTATGACTCCAGAAACGGTAAAAATTCTACCAAAACTTCTTTGGGCTCGTTTAATCATCCCAACTATTGATGAAAATTCTCCAACTTGGATTTTTCCTAAAAGTGTTGTTCTATTTCTTATCCTTGGATTTCCAGTAACAGCTGCAACTGCTGGATATCTTACAAAGTGTTTCATCATCCAATAAACACAGTATTTATCAATCAATGCATCGCCATCAATTCCAATCAAATAATCATATTTGGCAACTAATGATCCTGCATGAAGTGCTAACGCTTTCCCTTGGTTTGCAGCTAAATTAACAACTTTTAATCTAGGATTCGTTTTTGCAATATTCATTAATATTTCTAATGTATCATCTTTGCTTCCATCATTTATAGCAATAACTTCGAATTCTGGATAGTTAACATTTAATGCATAAGAGATAGTCTCAACAGCATTTTGATCTTCATTGTAGCAAGGGATTAAAATACTCACCCCTTCCCATTTTTCATTTGCTCTTAATTCTGGAATTAGGTGAGATAGGTAAGGTTTTTCATTTTTAAAATAAAAAAATATCGCTCCAATTATCCACAAGCTAGACATAAAAAGTGGATAATAAAATATATATCCTAAGATTATGTGCCATGTTAAATGCGATATAGAATCTAAATTCATCTTGTAGCCTTTATTATTTTTGTTCTACTAAACTAGTTGGCATAAGTAAATAATTCATAAATAATGACTTTTTATCAAAGATTTTTTTTAGATTATCAGCATTTGGAACATCTTTAACTTGATTATCTGGATAATAAGCAATATGATGTACACCTAAAGCATACAGATGCTCAATTGTTTGATTTATCTCTTCAGATGAAATCGGGGCACTATCTTTACTCCAATCTACAGTTTGCAATTCCATAACCGTTCTATCTGTTCCACATTTTATTTGCTTAACATTATGTACTATTTTTTCATAAAATTCTTTATGATTAGTAGCTTTCTCCATATATGGCATAGCCATAATTGCTGTATAATCATAATATTTTATTGATTCAGAAAGGCTTTGAGCATACCATTCTTGAGCATTTGAATTTAGAGCAACTTGTGCATATAGATTTCTAGCTGTTTTCAAACCGGGTTGTTCATCTCTTAATATTTGAGCTAATTCCATTGCAAATTCATCTAAATACTGAGTTTTTAATCTTACCCATTTAAGAAATTGCTCTTTATCATTTCTAATATTTTTAATACTTCCGCTAAATCCCCATTGTTTATACTGAGCTTGTGCAAATTTACTATTATCTTCAAAATCAGACAATGTCACATCATCATGAAATAAAATTCCATCAATATAAGCTGCTTTTGCCAAGTCTTGATAGATCTCTTTTATTACTTTTTTGGCCCTTGGAGAAAATGGTGATAGTCTTGGATATCCCATATTTAGATGAGATGAATCAATTTGAATTGCCACAACAGTATCTTTTGCAGCTTTATTTTTAATTGGTAATTTCCATGCCATCATTGGCATCCATGCATAAATTCTTTTCACTTGTGTTCTTGTCGAAATTTGCCAAGAAACTCTATTAAATAGATCTGCTCGCATTGGAATATTTCTATTTGGAAAATAAACATAATCAGCAGCACCATCACTATCAGGATCTGCAAAAGCTTGAAGATAAATAGTATTTACATTTAGTTTTTTAATACGCTCAAGTAAATCTCCCAAATTCTTTTCTTGTTGAGCTGGATCTGGATCGTATATATAATCCAAGTCAATATGTGCAGCTTTAGTTGTTCTAGATTCGTCTGTTAAATTAGCATTTCTAACTTCCATATCTCTTGCAAGATCTTTAAGAGTCATTGAATATTCGACTAATATTCGTCTAAGTCCCCATAATGGAGTTGTTACTGTATTGCTACCGTCATCCAAAGTTAGACCGATTGGCATTCCTAATTTTTCTGCAATTTTTCTAGTTTCTATATTGTAATGACCATATGGCCAAACCATTACCCTTGGCTTTTGACCAGTATATTCTTTTAGAAATTTATTATTATGTGCTAAATCATTTTCAACTCGCTTCACATAAGACTTTTCATCTTCATATTTATTTTTATCAGCTAACCATTGACGAGTTCTAAGGGCTGGCTGCATATTTCCTTGTGGATTGCCTAAGATACCTTTGTGATATGCATAAGAATGACTAGCAACTTCAACCAATCCACTTGCAATCATCTCTTTAAGTTCTTTTTGACTTAAAAATAGATCTCTAGAAAGCATTTTCCCATCGTAATCAACTTTATCTTTATCTAGCAACCATGTTCCAACTAACGCAATAACCGTAGGGATTTTGTACTTTTTTAATATTGGGAAGGCATTTGTGTAAGTAACTTTATACCCATCATCAAATGTTATAAAGACAGCTTTAGGTGGAAGTTTTTTCCCATTATTTCTATAATTTAAAATATCATCAACATTTACAAAATTATATCCATTGTCTATTAGCCATCTCATTTGTTGATCAAAATGTTCTGGAGTAACTGCATAGTTTGCATCTATAGCTTTATCTTTTTCTGCTATTTCATGGTAACTAAAGATAGTCAGTTCATTTGGATGTTGCTCTTTGCTACAATCATTTGGTAATGTATTTGCGATAGCAAAACTACAAAAAACAAATATTGACCATAAAATTAATCTATTTGTATTTTTAAATATCTTTCGTAAATTGCCAGTAAATATTAATAAAATCATTGTTTTATTAACCTTTTTTACTTTTTATCATTAATTTTTTAGAAACTATAAACTAATTGTGCAGAGTAGTATGATTTATCATCTGTTGAAGATTCAGCAGAGATATTCGCATAGAGTACACTTACATTTAGATTTTTAACAAATTTACATTCCCAAGAAGCTGATAGATTTAATTCTGATTCTTTTTTTGAAGCATCATAGTCTGTAGTTCCGTAGATACCATTAAGTGTAAATCTATCAATAGTTGTAGTTGCTCCAACATACAATGTTTTTGCATCAGTATTATACACTTTACTATCCACAGAATCTAAAGGATTGATATTATCTCCAAGAGTTGTGAGACTTCCTACTCCATTATCTTTTCCAGCTTTGATAAATCCACCATTAAATCCGATTTCACCAACTTTATAAGATAAATCTAAAGCGATAATAGTTCCATCTTTAGTATCAGCTACATCTTCAAAAGTTGTAGCATATTTAGCAACTACACCAGCTCCGTTAACTTCTGTTTCTACTTTTGCACCAACTGCACTAAATAGATCTGGAGCATCCATATAGTAAGCACCTACTTTTGTAGTTTCATTGATTTGGTAAGTTGCATCTACTACATTTGCCCCCTTTGTACCAATTGTATTAAATCTACTTAATGCAGCATCATTTTTTGCATTTGCATTGAATTTTTCAGTATGCCCAACTATAATAGTTGTGTTTGGTATAGTATTTACTACACCTACTACCGCTTCATGGTAATCAGATATCCACTCAAGATCAATAGCTTGTTTACCAGCGATAACTGTAAAAGCATCTGATGCATAGCTAATATTTGCTACATTTATTACAGATTTTGGAGCACCATCAAAAGATGTATCATTTTTTGAATTCAATTTTGTATTTGCTATTAATCCTAAAGAAGCTTTGAACCCATCTATCGATGCAGTTTCATAGTTAAGTGAGATTGAACCTAAAGACAAACCAGTGTCAACTTTGCTATCGGCTGTTGTATAAGCCGATAGTTCCCCAGTTGTTTTTCCTTTTATAAAAGCATCTTCTAAAGATGTAGCAAATGCTCCACTTGCTACTATTGCACTTACTGCTAGGCTCATTGTTAATTTTTTCATTTTCTTTCCTTATTTTAAATTTGGTTTTAATTTTGTGTTAAATTTTCGAAATTATCACTTCAAAACAAAATGATTAAATCAGCATAATATTATATCAAGATAAAATCAATATTCAATATGTGTAAAAAATATACATCCTAAAGATCGAATGAAATTGGAATAATTTTTTTGTTATAATCTTTTATAATCGCTTTTATACAAAGCTTTAAAAAATATTATAGATATTTATAGAAAAGGGGATAGAAGAATATATGAATCAAAAAGCAATATTTTTAGATAGAGATGGTGTGGTGAATATTGAAAAAGATTATTTATATAAAGCAGAAGATTTTGAATTTATAAGTGGACTTTTTGAAGCACTTCATTATTTGAAATCTTTAGGATTTATATTTTTTATTATTACTAATCAATCAGGAATAGGGAGAGGATACTATACACAAGAGGATTTTGAAAGATTAACAAAGTGGATGGTTGAACAATTTTATAATCAAGGTATCATTATAGAGCAAGTTGAATACTGCCCCCATAGCCCAAAAGAAGAGTGTGATTGTCGAAAGCCAAAAACAGGGATGATTGATAAGATATCTCAAAATTTTGAGATAGATTTTGAAAATTCTTGGCTTATTGGAGATAAACAAAGCGACATAGAATGTGCAAATAATAGTGGAATAAAGAATACTATTCAAGTACGAAGTGGGCATGAATTTGAATCAAGTATCGCTAATTTTGTTATAGATAAATTAGATTTTAATGAGATTTCAAGAATTATTTTTTAAGTTTTATAAGCTATAATTTTTTCTATATTAAAATAAGGATTAGTTATATGAAATGGATTTTGTCTCTTGTATTATTCGTTGGTTTGTTGTTTGCAAGTGAAGATGGATTTTTAGAACCTGAGAAGGCTTTTGTGATCACAATGGCAGAATCTACACAAAGTGTAGATATCAATGTAAAACTTGATAAAACTATCTATCTTTATGATGATAAAATAGAAGTACTTATTAATAAAACAAATGTTACGAAAAAAGTATTTTCAAAGAAACCAATAGAACATGATGGATTTATGGTTCAGATGGGTGAGTTTGTTATAAGTGTCCCTAAGACGTTAGTAAAGGAAGTTAATGGAGAAAATCCTTATACGATAACTTTAAACTATCAAGGATGTTCAGTAGAGGGTCTTTGTTATGCTCCACTTTCAAGTAGCTACTCTGGAAAATTTGAGGTTATAGAAAATGAAGTATTAAAAATTGAAACAAATACAACCGAATCACCACTTGTGCAAACAGAAACAACAGTGATTGAAAAAGATGAATCAAGTTCAATAAGTGATATATTATCTGGAGGTAATTTATTACTTATTTTAGCTACATTTTTTGGATTTGGATTATTGCTTTCTTTGACACCTTGTATTTTTCCGATGATACCGATTCTGTCTAGTATTATCGTACAACATTCAAATGAACATACGGGCACAATGTCCGCTAAAAAAGGTTTCTTTCTTTCTTTAATTTATGTTCTTTCTATGAGTGTTGCATATACAATAGCTGGAATTTTGGCTGGATTATTTGGAGCAAATATCCAAGCTATGCTTCAAGATCCAATTGTTCTAATGATATTTTCTGCTATTTTTGTAGCACTTGCATTTTCTTTATTTGGATACTATTCTCTTCAACTTCCAAGAAGTTTTCAAAATAAAATCAATAAGATTACTGGTGGAGATAGTAACAAAGGTATAGCTGGTGTGGCTATTATGGGATTTTTGTCAGCTCTTATAGTGGGACCTTGTGTTGCACCTCCTCTTGCTGGAGCTTTGATGTATATTGGTCAAACAGGTGATGCGGTTCTTGGCGGAACGGCATTATTCGTGATGAGTTTAGGCCTTGGGATGCCATTGTTACTTGTAGGTGCTGGAGCTGGAAAATATATGCCAAAACCAGGTGGATGGATGGAAACAGTTTCAAAAGTATTTGGTATTGTGATGTTGGCTCTTGCTGTGTATATGCTTGATCGTATCCTTGATCCGATGGTAATAATGATTTTGTGGGGATTGGTTCTTATTAGTGGGGGATTGTATCTTCAAGAGTTTAAACATATAGTGGCTCGAATAATAGCAACAATTGTATTGATCTTTGGAATAAGTATATTTATTGGAGTTTTAAGTGGAGCAACAAATCCACTTCAGCCATTTGAAAAATTTACTCAAGGGGATAAAAATGAAGAAACAATTGTTACTTCAAATCAATTAGTTTTTGAAAAGGTTCATTCTCTTACAGAACTTGATGCGAAAATAGCTCAATCGGGTAAACCTGTATTGATTGATTTTTGGGCTACTTGGTGTGTAAGTTGTAAAGAACTTGATAATTTCACACTTAGCGACCCTCAAGTGCAAGAGGCTCTTAAGGGATATACGCTTTTAAAAGTTGATGTTTCTGCAAATACAAAAGAAGATCAAGAGATGATGAAAAAATTTAATGTTTTTGGTCCACCAGCTTTAATTTTTTATGATAAAAATGGAGTTCTGCTTCAAAATAAAAGGATAGTTGGATATAAAAATGCAAAAGAATTTTTGGAAATCCTAAATAAGCAAAATTAGATAAATTATTGAGTATAATCCAAGCTTATTTTGGAAAGAAATCAATTAATAAAAGGATAATTATATATGGATAAATCAGAATTAATATGGATGGATGGAGTTTTCACTCCTTGGGATGATGCGAAAGTTCATGTTTTGACACACACTTTACATTATGGAAATGGTGCTATTGAAGGTACTAAAGCTTATAAAACTGAAGATGGTAGATGTGCTATTTTTAAACTTAATGAACATACTCAAAGACTTTTAAATTCATCAAAAATGACACTTATGGATGTTCCTTTTACATTAGATGAGCTAAATAAAGCTCAAGTAGAGCTTCTTCAAAAAAACAAACTTTTTGATGGTGCTTATATCAGACCTCTTGTTTATTTGGGATATGGAGTTATGGGGCTTTATCATAAAGAATGTCCAGTGCAAGTAAGTATTAGTGCTTGGAAATGGGGAGCTTATCTTGGAGAAGAAGGTCTTAAAAAAGGTGTTAGAGTTAAAATTTCATCTTTCACAAGAACTCCAAATACATCTGGAATGGGAAAAGCAAAAGCAGTTGCAAATTATCTTAACTCACAAATGGCAAAATATGAAGCAGTTGAAGCTGGATATGATGAAGCACTTTTAAGAGATGATCAAGGATATATCGCTGAAGCGAGTGGGGCTTGTTTCTTTATCGTTAGAGATGGTGTACTTATTAGTCCACCAAATGATGCTTCACTAGAATCTATCACACAAGCTACAGTTATTGATTTAGCAAAAGATATGGGAATCGAAGTTGTAAGAAGAAGAATTACTAGAGATGAAGTTTACATCGCTGATGAAGCATTTTTCACAGGAACAGCTGCTGAAGTTACCCCTATTAGAGAGGTAGATGCTCGAATTATTGGATGTGGTTCAAGAGGTGCAATGACTGAAAAACTTCAAGCAGCATATTTTGATGCAGTTGCTGGAAGAAATCCAAAATATATCAAACATTTAACATATGTAAACTAAGAAAAAGACTTCAATTAACTTGAAGTCTTTTCATTTAAAATCTCATAATCGTAAAATTTATAGAAAAGAAAAAGGGACAAAATGCCAATTGACAATGACTATTTTAAAAATCGACAAAAGCAACAATCAAACAACAATAACAATGGAAACGGTGGAGGAAATAATGGAGGTTACGAACCACCTTTTTCAATGCCAGAATTCAAAGGATTTGGAAAAAATACAGGTTTAATCTACGGAGCTATTATTTTTATAGTGCTTATGTTTGTAGCTAGACCATTTGTGATTATTAATTCTGGAGAAATAGGAATTTTATCAACAGCAGGAAAATATGAAAAAGAGCCACTTTACCCTGGATTTCATCTTTTTATTCCTGTAATTCAAAAAATATTTATAGTTGATACAAAAGTAAGAGTTATTAACTATAAATCAGTTGAAGATTTAGGGAGCACAAGAGATGCTGGAATTTTAGTAAATCCTGCGATTACTGTTCTTGATGCAAGGGGACTTCCTGTTTCTATTGAGCTTACTGTTCAGTACAAACTTATGCCTGATGGTGCACCTGCTACTATTTCAACTTGGGGACTTAGCTGGGAAGAAAAAATCGTTAATCCGGTTGTAAGGGATATTGTACGAAATGTTGTAGGAAATTATAGTGCTGAAGATTTACCAACAAAAAGAAATGAAATAGCAGTCTTAATCGAACAACAAATTAGAAAAAATATTGATAGTTTACCTTCTAAACCAGTATCTTTACTCTCTGTACAGTTAAGAGAGATAGTGCTTCCAGATAAAATCAAAGAGCAAATCGAAAAAGTTCAAATAGCAAAACAAGAAACTCAAAGGGTGACAAACGAAGTTGAAAGAGCGAAGCAAGAAGCTGAAAAAGCAAAAGCAGTAGCTCAAGGGGAAGCAGAAGCAAAGATGATTGAAGCAGAAGCTACAGCAAGAGCAAATGCATTAGTGGCAAAAAGTTTATCTCCCCAATTAATTCAGTTAAGACAAATTGAAGTTCAAGGGAAATTCAATGAAGCATTGAAAGTAAATACAAATGCTCAAATTTTCTTAACTCCTGGCGGAAGTACACCAAATATTTGGGTAGATGCTAAGGGAAAATCTACTCAAAGTAGTATTAACAAGAAGTAGATTAAATGATCTATTCTGTAATAAGATATAGCCTAATAGCAATCTTGCTTTTAGCTATTTGTCTTTTATGGAATGAAAATAAAAAACTTCAAGAGACTCATATTGAACTTTTAACTCAACTTGATATTGTAAATCAAACAAATCAAGACTTAAAAGATGAGATAACAAAAATCAACAAACAAATCAGTAAACAAATAGAACCATTAACTAGGTCTAAACAAACTCAAAATAGTATAACAAAAGAGGCAGAATTGCCACCAATGGATCAAAAGAAAATTATGATAGTTTTGCCACCAGATGAGAAAAACTATCCAAAAATAATTCAGAAAATAGATTTTAAAGATATCGATTTGAAATTAGATGAAACATCAAAAAATAAAAATACCAAAGAGGAAATCAAAGTAAATCCTGAAGTTTATATAGATAAAGAGACTAAAAAGTTTGATGGTGCTAGAATAACTATAGAAACAAAATTTTGAAACTTTTTTTACAGAAATTTTTTACTTTACAAAACGACATTATATGATACAGGATTGGCAGATTACTAAGGAAGCGTGATTATCCACTTTACTAATGTCTCAAGTTCTTTTGCTTCTATCTGGTTAAAAGATGGCATAGTTGCTTTTCCTCCCCATTTTCCTCGACTTCCATCTTGGATACTTTGCTTCATCGCTTTTTTATTTGTTGCAAATTTTTCTTGAATCTTTTTGAATGATGGTCCCACGAGATCTTTCTCTTTGTTATGACACACCATACAGTTGTATTTGAGTGAGATTTTCTCGCCATCTGGGAGCGCGTCATACTTTATTTTTAGCTCCATTATCTCGGAGAGTTTTTTTGGTGTAAAGTGGGAGAATATATAGTTTGCTATGGCTCTGCTCTCATCATCATTCACGCTTGTTTTGAGTGAGGGCATAAGACCATACTTTTTAAGACTCTCTTTGTCACAAAAAGCCTTTTCAATACTCGGTTCTTTGACATAGTCAACGACAAAATCGATAGCTTTAGAGTTTTTTTGAGATTCATCATTTACTTGTATAAAATCATAAACATGAAAAGCAACTGCCATCATCGGTGGAGCAACCTCTTTTTCATCTAGAAGTGGAGGCATATTTAAGTCATGACAAGATGCACATTTTTGTTCTAAAAGAGCTTTTCCATCAAGCTCTTTGGCCGATTGCTGTTTGTCACAAGCACTCAAAAAGAATAATAAAAAAAGAAGAAGAAGAAATTTTTTTACTATCATAATAAATCCTTCTCAAAATTATAATCCTTATTTATAAGAAGAAGATTAATCTCTTATTTTTCTTACCCCTTTAAAATATGTATGCTCTAGCTAAATCACACCTAAACAAACTCAAAATAGTATAATAAGAGAGGCAAAATTACCATTAATTGAATTAAAACAAAATGAAATATTGTGAATAATCTTTGAAATTTTTATCAATCAAGATGAAAATAAAATTAAAGGCAATAAAGTATAAATAAAAAAAATTACTAACACTCTTTAGGAAGTTGATACTCTCATTTGGATAGAATAAGGTATAAAAAATAAATTTGAGGCAAATAATATGATAGATCTAAGTAGAGTAGATTTTCAAAAAGAAAATGGAATTATTCCAGTAGTAGTACAAGATAGTGTAACATTAGAAGTTTTAATGGTGGCATATATGAACGAAGAAGCTTTACAATTGAGCTTTAAAACTGGATTTGCACACTATTTTAGTAGAAGTAAACAAAGACTTTGGAAAAAAGGGGAAGAGAGTGGACATACTCAAAAAATAGTTGAAATGCTCATTGATTGTGATAATGATACGCTACTTCTTAAGGTGATCCAAGAGGGTGTTGCTTGTCATACAGGGAGAAAATCTTGTTTTTTTACAAATCTTACAACACAGGAGATAGTTTCCAAAGTAGAAGTCGATTTAAGTCAAAAATATAGTCTCCTTGATCAACTTTATCATACGATACAAGAAAGAAAACATACTAGTTCAGAAAAATCATATACCGCAAGTTTATTAAATGGAAAAGAAAATGGATTACTAAAGAAAATAGTGGAAGAGGCTGGAGAACTCACTTTTGCTCTTAAAGACAATGATGAGAGTGAAATTATTTACGAAACAGCAGATGTTGCTTATCATATTTTAGTAGCACTTGCAAAACATAATATTAGTCCAGATAGGATCAAGCAAGAGCTTTCTAGAAGATTTGGTCTAAGTGGTATCGAAGAAAAGAAGAGTAGAAATAAATAGTGAAGATCATTATATAATGGCACAAAAAATACTTGTTTCGGCTCTTGAAACATCTTCAAATATTCACTTAAAAGCTTTGATGGATGAGGTTTGGTGTGAAGTTGAGCTTGTGGGAATTTTTGATAAATCTCTAGGAAATCCAACTTATGATATCAGCTCAATGGCTGTGATGGGATTTGTGGATGTTTTAAAAAAAATTCCATTTTTTTTAAAACTCAAAAAAGAGATGATTGCACTTGCAAAAGATGTCGATAAAATTTTACTTATGGATAGTAGTGGGTTTAATCTTCCTTTGGCAAAAGCAATAAAAAAAGCTTATCCAAATAAAGAGATAATTTATTATATTTTACCACAAGCTTGGGCATGGAAAAAAGGAAGAATAGCAACAATAGAAAAGGTGGTGGATACAATTTGTTCTATTTTGCCATTCGAAAAATCATATTATCAAGTGGACACAAAACTAAAATATATAGGGCATCCACTTCTTGATGAGATAAAAAATTTCAAAAGTACTTCTACAAATAGTAATAAAATTGCTTTTATGCCAGGGAGCAGAAGAGGTGAGATTACGAAATTAATGCCAATTTATAAAGAAGTGGCACAAAGGATTAGCAAGGAGGCAATTTTAATTATCCCGAAACATTTTAATGATGATCTCATAGCGGAAGTGTATGGTGACATTTCTATGTTCACAATAGAAAGAGAGCCTTATGATGTCCTTCTTAAAGTTGATTTTGCTTTTATTTGTAGTGGTACAGCAACACTTGAAGCAGCACTGATTGGTACCCCTTTTGTACTTACTTATATTGCTAAACCATTTGATTATTTTGTAGCTACAAAGTTGATAAAAATTGATTTTATAGGTTTGGCAAATATATTTTTTCAAAAAATGGGTTTATTACCAATGCATAGTGAATTAATCCAAGAAGCAGTTACTGTTGAAAATTTGATTGATAAATATGAAAATATTGATAATGAAGAATTCTTGATAAATTCTATTAAATTAAGAGAATATTTACAATTTGGGAGTTCTCAAAATATGGCTAATATCATTTGTAATACCAAAGAATTATGAATTTGTGCCCACTTTGTTGTTCGACTGGAGAACACTTTTATAAAGATGAATTTTTTCTTTGTCCAATATGTAAGGCGATTTTTAAAAATAAGAATTTACTTTTAGATGATCTAAAAGAGAAACAAAGATATGAACTTCATAGTAACAATTCTTTGGATGAAGGGTATCAACAGTTTGTATCACCTATTGTAAATAGTGTGCTAAAAGATTTTAGATTAACAGATTGTGGACTTGATTTTGGTACTGGTCAGTCACAAATCGTTGCAAAACGATTGCAAAAGAATAGATATGATATCAGTGTGTATGATCCATATTTTGCTCCAATAGAAGAGAATTTAAATAAACAATATGAATATATTACTGCTTGTGAAGTGATAGAACATTTTAATGATCCGAGAAAAGAATTTATACTTTTAAAGTCTCTACTTAAAGAAAATGGAAAACTTTATTGTATGACCCATTTGTATGATGAGAAAATAGACTTTTCAAAATGGTATTATAAAAATGATTTGACACATATCTTTATCTATCAAAAAGAAACAATCAAATATATTCAAGAGATGCTTGGATTTGCAAGTTATTTGATAGATAAAAGATTAATAGTATTAAGCAAGTAGGTTGTAGTGGAACAAATCATTTTTATAATTTTTTTGCTTACTATTGGTTATGGTTTAAAGTTTTTATCATTTCCATCTAATTTTTCTCAAAGCTTAAATTTATTTGTTATTTATGTTTCCTTGCCTGCTACGATTTTAATCCAATTCCCAAAGATTACTTTTGACAATTCTTTAATCATCCCCGCTGTTGTTCCTTATTTTGTTTTATTTTTATCAATAATATTTGTGAGAATATTTTTTAAAAATGAATCGCCAAACACAAAAGCAGCACTCTATCTATTGATGGCACTTGGAAATACATCATTTTTTGGATTTCCAATGTTACAAGCATTGGCAGGTATCGAGACTATTCAATATGGAATTGTTTATGATCAATTCGGAAGTTTTATAATATTAACTTTGTATGGGGCAGTAATAGTTGCAATTTATAGTGGTGAACGACTTCAATTTAAACAAATTTGGAGGAAAATAATCACATTTCCCCCATTTATTTTCATATTTTTATCACTTATTTTTGGTGAATTACCAGCAATAGTTTTTCCTTATCTTGAACTTGTTTCTAAAACTTTAGTGCCACTTGCCATTATTAGTGTTGGCTTTACAATGCAATTTAGACTCGATAAACAAAAAGAAGTTTTTTTTAAATTTATGTTATTAAAGTTAATTGCAATTCCATTGATTGTTTTTGTTATTTTCAAAGGATTTGACATTGATGGTGTTATTGGAATTGCTACTTTATTGGAAGCTGCAATGCCACCAATGATAACAGCTGGAGCTATTGCTATTAATGCTGGGTTTGCTCCAAAGCTGACAGCTTCTCTTGTGGGATATGGGATTATTTTTGCTTTTTTTACTTTATCCTTTTTTCAGTATATTTTTTAAGTTTTAGAATATATATATAAGAGAAATTAAGCTTCAGAAAGAATAGGGTAAGAAAAAAGAAAAAAAGAGGTAGAAAAAATAATACCTCTTTAAAATTTTGTTATATGTGGTAATTTGGAGCTTCGTTTGTGATAGTTACATCGTGAACATGAGATTCTCTAAGCCCAGCACTTGTAATCTCAACAAATTCAGCTGTTGCTTGGAATGTTGGGATATCTTTACTTCCAAGATATCCCATAGAGCTTCGTAACCCTCCAATGAATTGATGGATAATATTTGACATTAATCCTTTGTATGGAACCATACCTTCAATTCCTTCTGGAACTAATTTATCAGCAGCAGTTCCCTCTTGGAAATATCTATCAGTGCTCCCTTTTGTCATAGCTCCAATACTTCCCATACCTCTATATGATTTAAATTGTCTTCCATGGCTTAAGATGATTTCACCTGGAGATTCTTCTGTTCCAGCTAAGGCACTTCCCATCATAACACAGCTTGCACCAACAGCAAGTGCTTTTGCTACATCTCCACTAAATTTAATCCCACCATCAGCGATAATTGGTACTCCATATTTCGCCCCCATATCGCTACAATCATCAATCGCACTAATTTGTGGAACACCAACACCAGCAACGATTCTAGTTGTACAAATAGAACCAGGTCCAATTCCAACTTTAACAGCATCCGCTCCAGCTTTGATAAGGTCTTCAGTAGCTTCAGGAGTTGCTACATTTCCAGCAATTACTTCAATCGTAAATCTCTCTTTGATAGCTTTTACAGTATCGAGTATCCCTTTACTATGTCCATGAGCCGAGTCAAGTACTAATACATCAGCACCAGCTTCAATCAAAGCTTCAGCACGATCAAGTTGTCCAACACCAATAGCAGCACCAACGATAAGTCTTCCAAATTTATCTTTTGCAGCATTTGGGTATTCTAGTTTTTTATTGATATCTTTGATTGTTACAAGTCCAACTAATTTATTTGTATCATCAATAATAGGGAGTTTTTCAATTTTGTGTTGGTGCATAATCTCAGCAGCTTCCTCTAAAGTTATCCCTTTGTTTGCTGTTATTAGTGGCATTTTTGTCATTACATCGCAAGCTTTTTGAGAGAAATCTTTAACAAATCTCATATCTCTATTAGTTAAAATACCAACCAAGAGCATATTTTTATCTACAACAGGAACTCCTGATATCTTATAAGTATTCATTAAATCTTCAGCATCTTGTAGAGTTTGGTTAGGATTTACATATACAGGGTCTATAATGATACCACTTTCACTTTTTTTCACTTTTTTCACCTGAAGTACTTGATTTGCAATATCCATATTTTTATGAATAATTCCAATTCCACCAAGTCTTGCCATAGCAATAGCGGCTCTATATTCTGTAACTGTATCCATAGCAGCACTTACAAAAGGGATATTAAGATCAATATTTTTTGTAAGTTTTGTCTTGATAGAAACTTCTTTTGGTAAAATTTCACTTTTTGCAGGTATTAATAATACATCTTCAAATGTTAATGCTCTTTTTCTAATTCTCATAGATCTTCCTTTATTTAGTATAATTTACAGATTTTTCAAGGCTCATTGCCCCATCAAATACAGTTTGTTCGTCAAATGCTCGACCAATAAGTTGTAATCCTATTGGCATCCCATCGCTATCTTTTGCTACAGGTATAGAGATAGCAGGAAGTCCTGCAAGATTGACTGATATTGTATAAATATCACTTAAATACATCTCTAAAGAACTTGTAAATGCCCCAAATTTTGGTGCAGTTGTCGGTGCAACTGGAGCTAAAATAAGATCACATTCTTTAAAAATTGTATCAAATTCATCTTTGATAAGATGTCTTACTTTTTGTGCTTTGATATAGTAAGCATCATAATATCCACTTGAAAGAACAAAGCTCCCAAGCATAATTCTTTTTTGTACTTCATAACCAAAACCTTGCGATTTTGTATTGAGATATGTTTCTTTAAGATTTTTCCCATCAATTCTATTTCCATATCTGATACCATCATATCTACTTAAATTTGCACTAGCCTCTGCTGTTGCTATGATATAGTAAGAAGAGATGTGTTTTTTTGTATCCATCATATTTTTGTGGATGATAGTGTGACCAGCATCTTTTAATTGTATTATTGTCTCTTCAAATGCTTTTTTGATATCAAGACTTGCTTCACTTATATAGTTATCAATAACAGCAATGGTAAGTTTTCTATCACTATTGAGATTTTGGGTAACTGGAGTGTAGTCGATATTTGCACTTGTAGAGTCCATTGGATCATGTCCACTTATTATGTCATACAATATTGCTGCATCTTCTACATTTTGAGTGATTGGTCCACATTGGTCAAGTGATGAACTATAAGCTGTTATCCCATATCTACTCACTCTCCCATAAGTTGGCTTCATCCCAACGCAACCACAATATGCTGCAGGTTGTCTAATAGATCCACCTGTATCCGTTCCTAATGCCGCAATAGCAAGTCCAGCAGCAACAGCAGCCGCACTTCCACCACTACTACCACCTGGAACTTTTGTGAAATCTACAGGATTGAGTGTTTTCCCATAGCATGAACTTTCAGTTGAACTTCCCATAGCAAATTCATCCATATTGGCTCTACCAAATCCACAAAGCCCTGCATTATGAAGTTTGTTGATAACTGTTGCATTATAAGGTGAAATATAATTTTTTAGAATATTGCTGCAACTTGTTATTTCCCAATCTTTCACATTGATATTTGCTTTAATAGCAATTGGCACACCACCATCAAGAGAAAGTTGCAAATCTTCGTTTGTAAATTGTTCTACATAAGCTCCGATATTTGCAGTTTGTTTTATTTTTTCTTTTAATTCTTCACAAATTTTTGATAATTCATCTTTGCTAAGACAAAGTGCTTCTTTTAGTGTAATCACCCTTGGCTCCCTTTTTAAAAATAGGTGTTTATTTTAGCTAAATTAGGCTTAAAAAGAGAGAATTTTGGTTTGTTTGCTATAATTAAGATGATATTTTGAATAATGAAGAGGTAGAAATAAAAATGTTGAAAATTATTATTAGCTTATTTGTTGGAATTCTTGTATCTGGATCAGAAATTAGTCAATCGTTGGTTAAAAAACAATTAAGTGAATCATTTATCACAAGATATGAATATGGAAAGATGCTTTATAATAATCCACGAGGAATAAGCTGTGCTAAATGCCATGGAGACAATGCAAAAGGGACAATTATTTCTAAATTTAAACATGTTGTAAAAGAGAAGAGTTATAATTGCCAAATTAGAACAAAAGATATGACAACTATTTCGTTGGAAAAATTTACACTTATTCTCAATCCTGATAATTTAATTGAAAAACCAGTATTTGATACAACAGACTTATGTTCAAAGATGATTTATGGGAATACTATGCCAAAATACTTTCTTACACAAGATGAACTTGAGTCTATTCATTATTATATAACTCATATTAATCAAAGATAGAGATATGAAAAATTTAAGATCATATCTAATGGTGGCTGGGGATAAAGAAAAATATCTGAATAAAATTGATGAGTTGCAATGTGATGCGGCTATGATAAATCTTGAAGATGGTGTTGGGAATAAAGAGGAAGCTCTTTTGCTTTTAAAGAAGATTTTTAAAAAAACAAGTTTGAGAGAGAAAAACAAATTTATAATAGTTAGAATTAATCCTCTTAATGAATCAGGGCTAAAAGAGATAAGAGAATTAAATCATCTTAAACCTCATGCTATTCGAATTCCAAAAATAAAAACACAACAAGATATTCAAGATGCTTTGAAATTTATAGATGATGATATTGAGATACATTTATCTATTGAAACTAAAGAGGGATTTGAAAATCTTAAAAATTTTAAATTAGATAGAAGAGTAACAACTGTTTATCTTGGAATTTTGGACTTACTTGAGTCGTTGAATTTACCACAAAGTCTTATTAAACTTGATAATCCAATGATTGAATATATTTTGAGTCGATTTTTAATTGATAGTAAAATTACTGGATTTAAACCGATTTTCTTTACTTATCAAGAGTATAAAAATGAAGATGAATTTGTAAAATGGCTTTTAAAGGGGAAATCTATAGGATATGAAGCAACCTCTTGTATTAGTCCTGGTCAGGTGAATATAGCTAATGAAATTTTTAAAAAAGATGAGGATGAACTTGAAAAAGCAAAGTATATTATAAAAATTTTTGAAGAAAATAGAGACAATGGGATTACTGGTTTTAGTGATTTGAAATTTGGTTTTATAGACGAACCCATTTACAAAAATGCTAAGCAAATATTAAAAAACTTTTAGATATAATGCCAGCCCAAAACCAAATCTACTTTTTTTAGATTTAGGTAAGATTAAAAATAAGGAAAAGAAATGTTAGAAGGAATACTTAGAGATAGTATCGCAAAACAAACTGTGAAACAATTAAGACGAGATGGTTATCTAATAGCTAACATTTACGGAAAAGGTATTGAAAATATCAATGCAGCTTTTAAAGTAAATGATTTTGTTAGATATATGAAAAACAAATCAACTGTTGCATTCGATGTAAAAATTGGAGATAATACTTTTAAAGCGGTAATTAAAGAATACCAAAAACACCCAGTAACAGCTGAGTTATTGCATGTTGATTTACAAGTTGCAGTACCAGGAGTAATTGCTAATTATTTAGTGCCTGTATCTGTTGAAGGTACTCCAAAAGGTCTTAAAAATAAAGGTCTATTTGCATACCATAGAAGAAGAGTTGCTGTTTCTTGTACAATTGAAAATTTACCAGAAAACTTCCACTTCGTAATTGATGATCTTGATACTGGAGATAACTTCCTTGTTAGAGATATCAAATTACCAGAAGGTGTTAGATGTAATCTTGACCCAAGAGTACCAGTAATCGGAATGATTAAAGCTAAGTAATTTTATGTTTTTAATCGCAGGACTAGGTAATCCTGGGGAAAAATACAAGAATACTAGACATAATATTGGATTTTTAGTTATCGATGAGATAACTAAAAATACCGATACTTCAACTATTAATAACTCAAATTTTAAATCAATCACAAAAAAATCAAAAGATGCAATTCTTGCAAAACCACAAACTTTTATGAATCTTTCAGGAGAATCTATCCTTTCGATTGCCGATTATTATGGGATTGATAATAATGAAATTATTATTATTCATGATGACTTGGATTTGCCATTTGGAAGTGTCAAATTTAAAATTGGCGGTGGACATGGTGGGCATAATGGACTTCGTTCAATTGATGGTCATATTGGACAAGATTATATTCGTATCCGAATTGGTATTGGAAAACCAACAAATAAAGAAGTTGCTGATTATGTGTTAAGTGATTTTAATAAAGAGGAATTAAATAAATTAGAAGATATCATATCTCATGTAGTAAAAGCGATTGAAGCGATCAAAAAAGAAACATTAGCAAAAGTTCAATCTATTTTTACCCTTAAATAATCTTAGGAAGAGAAATGAAAATAATCACAAAATATCTTTTAACAAAATATTTAAGATATTTTTTGATTATTTTGTTCTCTTTAGAAATTTTCTTTATTGGATTTGATTACCTACAAAATATTGATAGAATACCAGAATCAGCAAATTTAGAATTGCTTTACTTGGCTTATAATGGATTTTTTATATTAACTATTACTTTACCACTCTCTATTGTATTTGCTTGGATTGTGACTTTGACTTTTTTAATCAAAGAAAATACTCTTATTAGTTTTTATTCTCTTGGTGTTTCAAAAAAAGCAGTTATTTTTCCAATTATATTATTTTCTATCGCTTTAACTTTTATTCTTATGTACCTCCAAACAACAAATCTAGCTTATGCAAGTGAACAAAAAAAGAAGATTTTAGAAAATAATTATTTTGTGAGTGAAAAAGCAAATATATTTTTAAAATATAATAATTATTTTGTTTATTTTCAAAAGCTTTATCCTTTAGAAAAAAAAGCAGAAAATATTAAAATCTTGAAACTTGAAGATGGACAATTGATTCAAATTACTTTGGCAAAATTTGCTTACTATCAAAATGATAGATGGTATGTACCTAATGCAAAAATTATCTCCAAACCAAAGAATATTGATTGGGAAAGATCAAAACTACATATTTCTCATGAAAAGTTTTTATATACCTTGGAAGGGTTTCAGCCTAAAATTATAAGTAATATTTATAAATCATCTACAGAATATTCGATAACTGATGCTATATCTACTCTAGTACTTTTTAATAAACAAGGATTGAATACAGATAAAATAAGAGCAATTTTATATACAAAAATATTTATCCCTTTTATGGTAATACCATTATTGATTTTATTTTTTGCATATAGTTCTATAAGTGGAAGATTTTTTAAAGCAGGACAATTTATATCGATTTCTATTTTAGTTACACTTGGAGTTTGGGGTCTTTTCTTCTTTTTTCAAAAAATAGCAACGGCAAATTTGGTAATACCGGAGTTATCACTATTTTTACCACTTTTTATATTATTTATGTATAGTTTTATTATGTTTAAAAAAAGGATATCGTAGTGTTTTATACTATTGGAAGTTTTTTTCTCTCCTCTTTCCTTTTAATGGGAGAATTTGGTAAATTTATAATATTTCAAATAAATCTTATACCATTATTCTTTAGAAAAGTTAGATGGAAATTAGTTTTTAAAGAGATTTATATTATCGGTGTTGGAACAACTGGAGTTATAATTCTAACTGCTTTTTTTACAGGAATGGTTTCTGCTATTCAGCTTTATTCTGGATTCCATCAATTTGGTATTGATGCTTTTATGGGGTATACAATCTTTTTATCAATTGCAAAAGAGTTGGGGCCTGTTTTTGGAGGTTTGATGGTGATAAGTCGAGCTGTCTCATCTATGGCTGCAGAGATAGGGACCATGAGAGTCACTGAGCAAATTGATGCTATTGAAACTCTTGCTGTTAATTCTAAAGAGCTATTGATAGTTCCTAAAATAATTGCAAGTATTATCTCTATGCCTTTATTGGTGATTATTTTTGATTTTGTTGGAAATTTGAGTGCTTTTTTTATTTCAAATTATGTACTTGATATCAATTCGATTACATATCAAAATGTGATCTTGCAACATTTAATTTTAACTGATATTTATAGTGGTATAATTAAGGCCTTTGTTTTTGGCTATTTGATAAGTATCATTGGAACTTATGTTGGATATATCACAACAGGTGGAGCTAAAGGGGTGGGTATAGCTACAACGAAAGCTGTTGTTTATGCTGCTGTGTGTGTTTTTATGTTTAATTACCTTATCTCATCATTCTTTTTGATGCTTGGATGGTAAATAATAGTATGTTAAACAAGATTTAGTATTTTTTAGATTAAGGAATTTGGGTGGGAAAATCAAAAGCATATGGCATTTGTTTATATATTAAATATAATAGTAGCTATAAAATATTACTCTGTCAATCAATTGACAATATCACTAAATGGGGATTTTTAAAAGGGACAAAAAGAGGAAATGAAACACCACGAAAAGCGGCAGTAAGGGAGTTTTTAGAAGAATCAGGTATAAGAGTTGAAAAAAAATACCTCGAACATTTTTTTTATCAAAAAAATAGAAATAAGGATGTTGGAATTTTTATGCTTGATGGTGCAACAATTGCCAATCTTGATAGTTATTTTGAACAAGATAGGTTAAAACAAAAGTATATTTGTACTGAAAATGAAAGAGTACACTGGTTTGATATTGACGAATTACCACATATTAAAAAAAAGCAACTTCTTCTGATAAGTAAAGTTCTTTATGTTCTTAGGGAAAAATCTGAATTTCAAAAATAATCTTTCTTAAAAAATATAAGATTTTCATATTGTATTAAAATCTTTTGAGATATAATCAGTCCTATTTTATGGAGGCTATATATGAACGACCAAACAAATGCAATCCACTTTGGATATGAAAAAGACACACAAGGGACGATGGCAGTTCCTATTTATATGAGTACCGCTTATGAGTTTCGAGATAGCCTTCATGCTTCAAATCTTTTTAGTTTACAAGAACTAGGAAATATCTATACAAGACTTATGAACCCAACAACTTCTATTTTTGAAAAAAGATTCGCTGAAATTGAGGGAGGAATATCTGCGATTGCAACTGCTAGTGGGATGAGTGCGATATTTTCTACTATTGTGAATCTTTGTGAAAGTGGAGACAATATCCTTGTGGCTAATGCAGTGTATGGAGGGACTTCAACACTCACTTCTCATACAATTAAAAGACTTGGTATCGAGACAAGAAATTTTGATGTAACAGATGCTACATCTTTGGAAGAGTTAATAGATGGTAAAACAAAAGCAATACTTTTTGAATCATTATCAAATCCATCTTTGGCGGTTGCTGATTTTGAGGGGATTGTAGCTTTTGCAAATAAACACAATATCCTTACAATTGTAGACAATACAGTAGCAACTCCTTATCTTTGCAAACCAATCAGGCTTGGTTGTGATGTGGTAGTTCATAGCACTTCAAAATATACAGGTGGACAAGGTTTAGCACTTGGTGGTATCATAGTTGAGGGTGAAAGTTGCGAAGGAAAAATCAAAAATAATCTAAGATATAATCATTTTAATGAACCAGACGAAAGTTATCACGGACTGGTCTATGCTGATTTACCATTTCCCTCTTTTACAATGAGATTATTGCTTTGTGTTTTAAGAGATTTAGGGGCAGCTCCTAGTCCATTTAATAGTTGGCTTTTGATTCAAGGGCTTGAAACTCTTGCTCTTAGAATCAAAGAACACAGTAAAAATGCAATGAAAATAGCTGAATTTTTAGAATCTCATTCGAAAGTAAAAAAAGTAAATTATCCACTTTTAAAAAGTGATAAAAATTATGGAAGAGCTTCAAAATATTTAACTGGTGGTGCGAGCGGACTTTTAAGCTTTGAAGTGGAAGATTACACAACAGCGCTCAAAATTGCAGATAGTACAGATATTTTTAAGGTAGTTGTCAATATTGGAGATAGTAAATCTTTGATAGTGCATCCAGCTTCAACAACACACTCTCAAATGTCAAAAGAGGAACTATTAAAAGCCGGTATTAGTGATAGTTTGGTACGACTTAGTGTTGGAATTGAAGATGCCGATGACCTTATTGCAGATCTTGCTAAAGCTATAGGATAATTTTTAAATATATGATTTTAGAGACAAAAACAGTATTTTTTGATGAGCCTCTTTATTTAGAAAGCGGGAGAATCCTCCAACCATATGAAGTGGTTTATGAAACATATGGTACACTCAATAGTGATAAATCAAATGTGATTTTAGTGACTCATGCTCTTAGTGGTAGTCATCATGTGGCTGGAATTTATGAGGGGATGAGAAAAGCTGGTTGGTGGGATGGCTTTATTGGGGATGGAAAAGCTGTTGATACAAATAAGTTTTTTGTAATTTGTATGAATAATATTGGTTCATGTTTTGGTTCAACTTCTCCTATGAGTATCAACCCAGCGACACATAAGCCTTACAGACTGAAATTTCCAGTTTTGACTATTAGCGATATCGTAAAAGCACAAGTAAGGGTTTTGAAATCTTTGGGGATAACTCAACTTCATGCAGTTATTGGTGGAAGTATGGGTGGGATGCAAGCATTATGTTATGCCATAGAATATCCAACTTTTGCGAAACATATCTTTATGCTTGCAGCTACTGCATATACTAGGCCTTGGGTGATAGCTTATAATAAGATCACCATTGAAGCAATCAGAAATGATCCTAGTTTTAAGGATGGAAATTATGATCCAAATGATATTAAAGAAGAGGGGCTTAATGGTTTAGCCATTGGACGAATGGCTGGACATATCTCTTATTTATCAAATACTAGTATGGATATAAAATTTGGTCGAAGATATGTTGAACAAGATGGATTATATGAGCTTTTCGGAAGATTTGAAGTAGAGAGATACCTTGAGTACAATGGCTATAATTTTCCTAAATATTTTGATCCATTGAGTTATTTGTATATTATAAAAACACTGAATATTTTTAATGCAGCACGGGGAAGTGATACTTTAGCTGATAGTTTGGCAAAAATAAAAACAAAACTACATCTTTACTCTTTTAGTGGGGATTTACTCTTTAAGCCTGAGGAGATGGAGGAGATTTATCAAATTATGCTTCAAAATGGTCAAGGGGATTTGGTTGACTATACGATGATTGAAAGTAGCTATGGACATGATGCTTTTTTAGTAGAGCTAGATAAATTTGATTTTATGATAAAAGAGATATTGGAAAAGTAGGGGAAAAAATGACAAAAAAGAAAATAGAAGAAAGTGAAAATCAAGCAGAAATAATAAATTTTGAAACAAAAATTGAGGAAGCAAAAAAATATCTTGACGAGCTTATTAAATCAGATATCACACTAAGTCAAAGCGTGGAGGCTTATAAAAAAGGGATGGCAGAGATTGAATTGGCTCAAAAGTTACTTGATAGTGCGAAGCTCGAATTTGAAGAGTTATCAAATAAAGAATTTTAAATGGAAGAGTATTTTTCTAGACAGATAAAATTGTGGGGACTTGAAGCTCAACAATCACTCCAAAAGAAACATATTGCGATAATTGGTTGTGGTGGTCTTGGGTGTAGTTTAGCAATTGCACTTGGAAGTAGCGGAATTGGAAAAATAACTTTAATAGATTTTGATGAGGTGGGAGTTCATAATATTCATCGTCAAATTGGATTTAGAATTGGAGATGAAGGTCAAAAGAAATGTGAAGTTTTAAAGAATCTTATTATTTCTCGTTGTCCATTTGTTGAAGTTGAAGCAATCAATGGAAGCTTTGATGATTTTGTATCACAAAATAAATCTTTAAAAGTTAATCTTATTCTTGATGCCACTGATAATTTACCAACAAGAGCTAAGATCGATAATTACGCAAAAAATAACAATATCTCATGGATTTATGGAAGTGTTGAAGAGTTTCATGGTCAAGTTTGTTTTTTTGAAAAAGCTAGTTTTGAAAGTGTATTTAGTGTGAAAGAAAGAATCCCAAATGGCATAGCTTGCCCAATAGTTATGCAAATTGGTTCGTTCCAAGCAAATTTAGCTTTAAAATATTTAGCTGGGTTCCCAGTTAAAAAGGATTTTTTATATTATATATTTTTTAATAATGATGGTGAATTTACTCTTCAAAAATTCAATTTACCAATTTAGCTTTAAAATATTTTGGACATTAAATGAAGGGATATGTAAATCTCGCCTTATAAAGTCAAAAATAACAATCTAGTGTAGTATTACTATTTATTATATAAGGTTTATTAATTTAATATTATCTTTTTTGACTAATAAAATGTAGATAAATGAAATAAAA
>DYPS01000039.1 GCA_020719775.1 Desulfosporosinus sp.
TCTATAATTTGACAGATGGTATGAATAAAAAGTATATGCATCTCTTGAATTCTAGGTGTATTATTACTTTTCACCACTAGATTAAAGTCACATTCTTCATTCATAGCACCGCCATCTCTTCCGCTAAGCCCCAAAGTTGTACATCCCATATCATTAGCTACTTTAAAAGCATTCAAAACATTTTTACTATTTCCACTTGTACTAATTCCAATAATCAAATCGCCCTCATTTGCTAAAGCTTCCACTTGTCTATCAAAAACTCTCTCGTACCCATAGTCATTTCCAATTGCTGTGATTGCACTTGTATCAGTTGAAAGTGCGATACCAGGAAGCCCTCGTCTTTCAGTTTTGTATCTACCTGTCAATTCTGCTGCAAAATGTTGTGCATCAGCTGCACTTCCACCATTTCCACAAATTAATACTTTTTTCCCATCTTTAAGTGCATCAAGAACCATTTTTGAAGCGACCATCAGATCATTTACCATAGTTTCCTGAACCATTTTGATAGTTTCAAGATGATTTTCAAATTCATTAGCAATAGTTTGTAGCATAATTTCTCCTAAAATATTTTTTATTAAAACCGAACATCAAATCCAAAAAATGCTGCATCGTCATACGAATATGTAGTATCGTTTGTGTAAGAAGTTTTAATCTCTCTCCCACCTACATACACAAAACCATTGTCAATCACTTTATAATTTAGTTTTGCTTTCCATTCTCTATAATTTTCTCCATCGATAAAAGTTAATACTTTGGGTGCATAACTGTATGATGTATCTAGATGAAATTTTTCATTAATCACATATGAAACAAAAATCTCAAGAGGAACAGCCATAAAACTTTTTGAACTATTATCAGCCATTACACTCTTGATCCCCAGTCCAAAATTAAACCCATAGTCATTTATATAAGGATTTATAATTTTTACACCAGCTGTTACTAAACTTTTATTATTTGTTTCGTTCTCCTCTTCACTTCTTAAATAAGTAGCAAAAAGTAGATAATTACTATTGTCATCTAGATTATAACTCTTATTTATATTGTATTCCACTCCGATTTCAAGTGTATTATTATTTACATTGATATCAGCTGCTCCACTTCCAAATGCTACACTACTTGCTAGCAAACTTCCAATAATTACTTTTTTTAACATAAATGATTTTCCTTTTCTAAATTATCTTGCTTTTGTATTTTTTCTATTGTGCTTGTTGTACTTTTACCATCAATAAAGGTGACAAGTCGTACCTCTTTTGCTATATCACTCCCAACAACCTCTTTCCCCTCATAATCAGCACCTTTGACTAAAATATCAGGTTGGATGATTTTAATAAGCTCATAAGGTGTATTTTCACTAAAATTTACTACATAATCGACACTTTCCAAAGCAGCTAAAATAAATCCACGATCTTCTTGATTGTTAATTGGGCGATTGACCCCTTTAAGTCGCTTCACACTTTCATCGCTATTAAGTCCAAGGATAAGAACATCCCCAAAGGATTTTGCAACATCAAGATAACTCACATGCCCTCTATGAAGTATATCAAAACATCCATTTGTAAAAACTATTTTTTTTCCAACTTTTCTAAGTCGCTCAACTGTTTTTTCGATTTCACTCAATGTCTTAATATGAGACTCGATACTACTTTTATGCAAAGTACTTTTATATTCCTCGATCTCCTCTAATGTAGCTGTTGCACTTCCAAGCTTTCCAACAACAACACCAGCAGCAAGATTTGCAAATTCCATAGAACTTTCTATGCTCATATTTTTTGCCAAGCAATACCCTAAGCTTGCAATAACTGTATCTCCAGCACCAGTCACATCATAGACTTCTCTTGCAACTGTTGGTTTTTTAATAATTTTGTTATTATCAGCTAAGATTGCTATTCCATCTTCACTTAAAGTTATCATTGGGATATCTAAATTTGCACTATCTTTTAGTTTTTTAAGTGCTTCTAGTAAACTCAAGTCATCAACTATCTCTATACCAGTCGCCATTTGTGCTTCATTTTTATTTGGAGTTAGGAGATATGCACCTTTGTATTTACTATAGTCTTCCCCTTTTGGATCAACGATAACCTTTAAATTAGTTCCACTTGTAGCGCAAATGATTTTCTCCACTAAATTATAAGTTAAAACACCCTTTCCATAATCAGAAAGTATAATCAAATCATATTGATTGATTGTTTCAAATATTTTATATATAAGGCTTTTTTCACATTCGATATCTATTTCATTTTTTGATTCTTTATCGTATCGTACAACTTGTTGATGGGAAGCTATAATCCTACTTTTTTTTGTTGTTTTTCTATTTTTATCACGGAGTAAAAAGCTTTCAACCCCTAATTTATCAAGCATAATTGCCAATTCATCTGCCACCTCATCTTCACCAACTACAGACATCACAGTTACATTAGCACCTAATGCTCGGAGATTATTGACCACATTTCCAGCACCACCCAAAACAGTTGTTTCAGATTTGATATCAACAACTTGCACAGGAGCTTCTGGTGAGATTCGATTACAATTTCCCCATAAATAGTGATCTATCATAAGGTCACCGACAACCAAAATTCTTTCATTGGAATTATTTTGCATTTTTCACTTCACTTTCAAAAATTCTTCTAATCTCAGGAATATATCCTTTTATCCCATCTTCAAGGGAAAATCTAGGTTCATATCCTAAAAATTCTTTTGAACTTTCTATCTTTGCTTCTGTAAAAAATTGATATTGTCCAACAAAAGGATTTGGAATATACTGTGTTTCATAAGATGTTTCAAATTCTTTTTGGACAATATCACTAATATCTTGAAAACTTCTAGCTTTTCCAGTTCCAACATTGTAAATTCCACTTTCTTTAGGATTACAACTTAAAATATTTGCTTGGATAACATCTTCAATATATACAAAATCTCGTAATATTTTATCACTTCCTTCAAATAATTTAGGAGCATTTCCAGCTAGAATTTGATGTCCAAATTGGATAACTGTTGAGGCTGTTTTGTTTTTATAAAACTCTCTTGCTCCATACACATTAAAATATCTAAGACCTACTATGCTAATACCATAATCACTTTTAATATATTTTTTAGTGATATTATCCATCATAAGTTTACTAAATCCATAGACATTATTTGGACTTTCAAATCCAACTTCAAATCTATTGCTATCCCCATAAGTAGCTGCGCTACTTGCATAAATCATATTTGCTTTATGTTTAACTGCTATTTTCAACAGCTCTTCATAAGCATTTACATTTGTTTGTATCATCAAATCTTGCTCAGTTACAGTCGTATCACTAATAGCTGCTTGGTGAAAAATATAATCAAACTTATAAGAACTTTCAAGATTTTTTAAAGCTTCTGCATCATTAATATCACCACTGATCACTACACCATTAAACCCAAGTAAATTTTTATAGTGCCCAAAACTCTCTAAATTACCATTCGATAAAGTTCTCCCACTTCTAAATTTATCAAACACAACAATAGTAGCCCCTGGATAATTTTCTTGAAAATAAAAAGCCAAACTGCTCCCTATAAAACCAGCTCCACCAGTTATAAGTATTGTTTTGGTATTAAAATCTATCTTTGTGTAAATCATTAATCGTATCCTTTAGTTACATTTATTTTATTTTTATTTTATGTAATTCAAAGATTTTATCTAAAAAAAAATAAATCTTTGGTATAGTTTACGGAAGAAATTTTTGTGGGGTTTGAAAGTATGAAAATTATCAATAGTATTGTAATTCTTATTGTATTGTCATCTTTTTCGCATGCAACACAATCAACACAAAGCAAAAAAATCTTATCTTTATTTGGTACTGATAGTGAAAAAACACAAGAGTCAACAACAGAAACACCAAAAAAGAAACCAACTCCAAAACTTATAAAACTCTTTGATAGTGAACCAAAAGAAGCTCTCCCCTCTTATCAGTCCACTACTCTTGATAAATATTATTCTAAAAAGCAAAAAACCCCTTCTGCTTCCAATCCATTTCATATCAAAAGTTCAACAGAAGATATAGAAAGTGAAGAGGAACTTGATAAAATCAATAGCCAAGTTACTACTACAACAATGGCAAATATTTTTGATGATATCAAAGATGATGAGATAGAAAGCTTTCCAAGTGATGCCAACTATTATGATAAAATAACAAAAATGGTAAAAAAAGCTTTTAGTTTAGTTGGATCTGCTTACAAGTTTGGAGCATCTGCTGGTGGAAATACTTATGATTGTTCTTTATTCACTCAAGCAACTTTTAAAAAGATTGGATTAAACCTTCCACGAAGCTCAATCGAACAAGCAACAATAGGAACAAGAATATCACGAAAAGATTTAGTTGCTGGGGATTTACTTTTTTTCAAAACATATAGATCAAGTCCATCTCATGTAGGAATCTACATAGGTGACAATAAAATGATCCATGCTTCTGTCCACAAAGGGGTAACAATAGATGATATCGATGATAATTACTATAAAAAAAGATACCTTTTTGCCAAACGACCTGATTTTGAATTAAGTAAAAAATAGCTTATTTCAAGCAAATTAAATTTTAAGTGAGATGAAGTTTTAGGGATTTTTAATCCCTCATTTTATTTTTTTGGACGGAATGGCTTAATCACACCCTCATTACACTCCATATAATCTCTTTCCATCAAATCCAAACAATACGGCACTGCAGGGAAAACAGCATCCAAACACTCTCGTATAGATTTTGGTTTCCCTGGAAGATTGATGATAAGGGTATCATGTCGTAATCCTGCTGTTTGTCTTGAAAGTATCGCTGTTGGTACATATTTAAGACTTACCGCTCTCATCAATTCACCAAAACCTGGCATCATTCTATCACACACTGCTTCAGTTGCTTCTGGTGTTACATCTCTTTTGGCAGGTCCCGTTCCCCCTGTTGTAACAATCAAAGCACAATTAAGTTCATCGGCCATCTTTTTCATAGTAGCTTCAATAATCTCTTTTTCATCTGGTATCACCTCATATACCTCTTCCCAAGATGAAGTGAGATATTCATTTAAGGTATCAATAATAGCCTTTCCACTGATATCTTCATATATTCCTGCACTGGCTCGATCACTAACTGTTATTATCCCTATTTTCATTAATACTTTCCTTGTTGTATATATTTTTATTTCTTAATAAGAAATTTATCATTTATTCACTAAAATTCCGTCCTATTTATAAAACATCATTTTGGTCTAATAGCTCAGTTGGTAGAGCACTACCTCGACAAGGTAGGGGTCACAGGTTCGAGTCCTGTTTGGACCACCATCATAAATATGTTAACCATTGTGTGTTAGCATTAGTTGCTATAAAATACACGTTATCTCTAGGCAATTGAAATCAAGCAAAATTTCTAAGAATTTTTAATATAAAGCTTTTGAAGGATAAAAATCATACTTTTTATTGATTCCATATGTGTTGTTTCTTCAACAGTATGATACCCAATGGTAGGAATCTGCATCGTTGTCCCTTGTATCTCCCCTTTTGTAGCATTTATTATTCTTCCAAGCTCTGTTGTTCCAATCGAATACTTCTTGACTCCAAGAACTTCTTTTTTAGCTTTAATATACAAATCTTTATATTGAAATCGTATCTTATTTTGTTTTACTATTTTTTTTATTTTTCCTTTTAAAGGTGACCTAAAAACAGCATTTGAATCTCTATTTCTTAAAACTATATCAATGTTTAAAATTTCTTCTAATGATTCGTAAGGACTCGTATCAAGAACTAAAAGCTTATCTGTAGTCACATCAAATCTTCGAAACCATTCAAGCAAAAACCTCCAACTCTTTCCAGCTTCTTCACTTGCAGTAAAAAATGCTGTTCCTTGATATCCTAAATGATAAAGATATATCACAACAGCAATCGTCAAAACATTATCAAGCTGTCCTGTTAAAAGATTATTATTCATACTTAATTTATCCATAAATGCAATAGGTGTTCCTGGAAAAAGGTAATCAAAACCATCTACTTTAAAAATAATATTATTTCTTCGTGGACAAAGAAATGCTTCTTTTATCACACCCATTCCAAGATAACTTCCACTCCATGGCTCATAAGCTTGAACTTTTTGCTCTAAAAATCTACCAGATAAATTATTTAGAAGTTGTTCAGAATTTGAATTACCTGTCAAATCTGCTCTATTTTTTGCAATAAATGCAGCATATTGAAATTCATTATGCCCAGTACAAACAAGTCCGTGTCTATCTGCATGGGAAGAAATATAGCCACTTTCAGGATTATCTCCCATAGCCACTAAAACCCCATCATAATATTCAACTTTTACTCCAATCTCTTCAAGTTCTCTCTTGCAATACATAAAAAAATTATGTTCTGCCCCAACAACACTTGGTGTTCTTATGAGTTGTTTCAATATATCATAAAAATAATCCATTTAAATTCCTCTTCTTATGCCCCTATTTTATCTTTTTTAATCTTTCTTTTTCCGTTACTTTTTTTTGGTTTAACATTGTTAGCGATATACTCCATCACTTTTTTTGCAATATTTAAATTTGTTGCTTTCTCGATCCCTTCTAATCCAGGAGATGAATTTACTTCCATCACAAGAGGTCCTCGTTTTGAAAGTATCATATCAACTCCACAAACACCAAGACCCATAGCTTTTGCAGCTTCTAATGCAGTTTTTTTCTCTTTTTTACTTAAATCATAAAGCATCGCTCTCCCACCTTGGTGAAGATTTGATCGAAAATCTCCATCTGCACCTTGTCGTTTCATAGCTCCAACAACTTTACCATCAATAACAAAAGCTCTTATATCAGCACCACCAGCTTCTTCAATAAATTCTTGTACTAAAAGATTGACATCCATTCCATAAAAAGCATCAAG
Source organism: Desulfosporosinus sp. (assembly GCA_020719775.1). Lineage (GTDB taxonomy): Bacteria > Campylobacterota > Campylobacteria > Campylobacterales > Arcobacteraceae > CAIJNA01. The sequence continues at coordinate 6,866 of DYPS01000039.1, forward strand.
GACAGACTTAGCAGCTTTGTCACTTTCAACCAAAACAACTCCTACCCCTTGGGTTCCTTCTAAAATTTTAAGAACCAAAGGTGTTCCACCACTTAAAGCTATAATATCTTTAGCATTTGATTTGTTTGAAGCAAAGATAGTTTTTGGCATATCTACACCATTTTTGGAAAGAACTTGAAGACTTCTTAATTTATCTCGACTTCTTGCAATTGCTAAGTTTCCAGAAGTACTAAATACATCCATCATCTCAAAGTGCCGTACCATCGCAGTTCCATAAAATGTTCTACTTGCCCCAATTCTAGGGATAATAGCATCAGGTACTGGAAGAATTTTTCCTAGATAATTAATTAAAAGTTCATTTTTCATTATCTCGATTGTACATTTAAGATAATCTATTACCTTTACATCCCATCCCATCTCGGTTGCTTCTTCAACTAATCTTCTTGTGGAATAAAGATTTACATTTCTTGATAATATATAAACTCTCATTAGATTTTTCCCTCTTTTATATTTTTTTGCATATTATAGAATAGTTTTATCTTTTATTGGTTGCAATCAAGCAATTATATTTAAAAGTGCTCTCTCTTATCTATTTTATCACTTCTAAACAAACTTTTTGCTATTCTCTCAAAATATAAAAGAATAAGGGAAATGAAATGTCACAAAAAGACAATACTATCTATATAACAACACCAATATACTATGTGAATGATGTGGCTCACATCGGTCATGCGTACACTACCATCATAGCTGATACACTAGCTAGATATTCAAGACTTACAGGAAAAAATACTTTTTTTCTAACTGGAACAGATGAACATGGGCAAAAAATAGAGACAAGCGCAGCAGCTAGAGGAAAGTCACCAAAAGAGTATGCAGATGAAATAAGTGGAAAATTTAAAACTTTATGGGATGATTTTGGTATCACTTATGATAAATTTATACGAACAACTGATGAAGAACATAAAACTGGTGTACAAAAAGCATTTCAAACAATGTTTGACAAAGGAGATATTTATAAAGGAAATTATGAAGGAAATTATTGTGTAAGTTGTGAAACATTTTTTACTGATGCTCAACTACTTGACAATGGTGGATGTCCTGATTGTGGACGACCCACAACAATAGTAAAAGAGGAAAGTTACTTTTTTGCCCTTTCAAAATATCAAGATAAACTTCTAAAATTTTACGAAGAAAATCCCTCTTTCATCCTCCCAAAAGCAAAAGCAAAAGAGATTATAAACTTTGTAAGTGGTGGATTAAATGACCTTTCAATTAGTAGAACCTCATTTGATTGGGGTGTCAAGCTTCCAGCTTCTATGAATGATGATAAACATGTGATGTATGTTTGGCTTGATGCCCTTTTAAACTATATTACTGCACTTGGGTATGGAACTGATGAAAAAAATATCGATTTCTGGCCAGCAAATATTCAACTTGTTGGTAAAGATATCCTTAGATTTCATGCTATTTTTTGGCCTGCATTTTTAATGTCACTTGATTTACCAATGCCAAAACATATAGCAGCTCACGGTTGGTGGACAAGAGATGGAGAAAAAATGTCAAAATCAAAAGGAAATGTAGTTGATCCAAAAGAGATAGCTGATGTTTATGGACTTGATGCTTTTAGATATTTTTTACTTAGAGAAGTTCCATTTGGACAAGATGGAGATTTTTCGCAAAGAGCTTTAATGGATAGAATCAACTCTGACCTTGGAAATGACCTTGGAAATCTTCTAAATAGAATTATTGGAATGAGTGGGAAATACTCTGAATATAAGATAACAAGTAAAAATGTTTTAAAATATCATCAAAAAGAGATTACCGAGGTAGATACTATTCTTGGATCTTGTGAAGAGTTTTTGCATAATCTTCAAATTAATAAATTTTTAGAAGAAATTTGGAAAGTTTTATCAATTGGAAACAAAGCGATTGGTGATTATGAGCCTTGGAATATGATGAAAGAGGGAAAAACCGAGGAAGCGATGGCACTTGTAGCACTTGTTACAAATATTATGGCTAAAGTTGCCGTTTTACTTAAAGCTGTATTGCCTTCAAAAGTTGGAGAGATTGAAAAATCTTTAGGAATCATTGTAAATACAGAAAGTTATATAAAACTTATTAAAAATAATGAGCTTATAGCTGATACAACTATTACAAAAATAGATGCTCTCTTTCCAAGAATTGAGGGGGAACTTATAGCAACAGCTGTTTCTCATTCGACAGTAACTGAAATAGCAAAAAAGAATTGTGAAAATACTCAAAAAGAAGTACAAATAGAAAAACAAGATGATGCAAACCTCATCACAATTGACCAATTTTTTGGTACATCTCTTAAGATAGGGACTATTGTTGAAGCGGAAGAGGTTCCAAAATCAGCAAAATTATTGAAACTTCAAGTTGATCTTGGAGAGGGTCGAAATAGACAAATTTTAGCTGGTATCAAAGAATACTACAGTGCCGAATCACTTGTAGGAACTCAAGCTTGTGTTGTAGCAAATCTAAAACCTGCAAAACTTATGGGGATGGAGAGTGAAGGGATGTTGCTAGCAGCAAAAGATGAAAATGGACTTCATCTCCTAAGACCAGAAGCTCCTAAAAAATCTGGAACCAAAGTTAGTTAAGAAGTAAAAAGTGAAAATCACATCAATTATTGATATCACTGGAGGTAAACTTCTAAATTCACCTGCTATCTCTTTTACTACACAAGCGCACACTAATCTTAGAAAAGTAAGTGATGGTGATTTATTTATATCATCTGATATAAAAGAGATAGAAGAAGCGATCCGTAAAGGAGCATTTGGAATTATTTTTGATTTTGATATTGATGTGAGCACTCTTGACAATGAGATAGCTTGGATAAAAGTTGATAGCATCAATCTTACTATTACAAAACTTTTAAGATTTAAACTTGCAAGTTTAGTATTAAAAAGTTATTTTGTTGATTTTATAACTTATGAATTTATTTCAGTTTTAGCAAGCTCAAATAAAAAAATATATTTTGTTAATGAGATCTATCCAACATTTGAGCTACTTCGTGAAATAGAGGATGGAGATATTCTAATATCAACAAAAAATAAATTTCTTAACGATATCTATCCAAAAAGTATCCATTTAGAAATTGAAAATAGTTCATTTGACAATCTTCTTATACATTCAATATTTGAAACATCTTTTCTCTATGAAAATGAATATTTTTACAAATTAAGAATTCCATATATTTATCTTAATCATTTTTTATCAATTAAAAAGCAATTTAATCTTGAATCATTGGATAATAACAAACTTAAAAATATTAAATTTATGCAACCAATCTTCATCACTAAACAATATCATATCACTGAGTATGGAAAATCAAATAGGTTTATTTTAACTTCACAAAATGATGAAATTAGTAAAATAGAATTTGAATTTATTAAGATTATTTTCAAATATGGAAAAGTTACTTTATTTGATTGTACCAATAAAAGTGATGAGGAAATTTTTCAATTTATAACCTCTTCAAAAACAAATTGTATCTATCTCAAAAATCAAACGAATAATAAAATAATTGAGATTTTAAAGCAAAATGAAATTCAAGAACAAACACTATTTTAGATGCAAGGATATGTGTTAAATATCACTAGAGTTCGTGATGAAGACCTCATTGTAACAATTTTGGGAGAAGATCATATATATAGAGCATATAGATTTTATGGTGCTAGACATTCCCATATCCATGTTGGCTTTAAAATAGATTTTGAACTTGAAATAAATATAAAAAGTACTATTCCAAGACTTAAAGATGTTATACAATTAGGTTTTCCTTGGATTCTTGATAGTAAAAAACTTTACCATTGGCAACTCTATATAAAACTTTTTTATCATCATCTTAAAGATGTTGAGGAGATTGATGATTTTTATGTTGAACTTTTAAATGATCTAGTTGAAAGGATAACTAAACAAAATCCAAAACGAGCTATACTTGAAAGCTATGTAAGACTGTGTGAATATGAAGGTCGTTTACATGATGATTTTAGTTGTCTTTTATGTGATTTGCCAATAGAAAATGAGATCTCACTTGTAAGAGGGTTTTTAACTACTCATCCTGTTTGTAGCTATAGTAAAAGTTTCGATATCCAAAAGATAAAAGAACTTTTTTCAAATAAAACACTTATAGATTTCAACGAGGAAGAGGTTGATTATCTATGGAGAATCATCATGCAAGGACTTTAAAATGAAAAATATGTCACAAACACTCTATTATCAAAATGAATTAGATGCGATTAAAAAATCAAATCGCTTTAGAACAAGAAAACTCTATAATCCTACCCTTATTGATCTTGCTTCAAATGATTATTTAGGACTTGGAAACAAAGAGAAACTTTTTAAAAAAGCATATCAACTCCTTACAAAAGAAGCCAGCTTCTCTCCTAAATCCTCCCTTTTAGTCAATGGCTATCATAAGATACATAAAAAGTTTGAAGAGATCCTCGCTAAAGAAAATAATTTTGAGCAAGGGATCATAATAGGAAGTGGTTTTTTAGCGAATATCTCACTTATTGAAGGATTGGTAAGAAAAAAAGATTGTTTATTTATCGACAAAGAGTATCATGCAAGTGGAATTGTTGCTTCAAAATTAGTAGATAATGTGATTACTTTTTCCCATAATGACTTTATGGATCTTGAAAATAAGATCAAAATTTATAGAGAAACAAACACAAAAGGTCGCATCATTATAGCTATTGAAGGGGTTTATTCGATGGGTGGAGATATAGCACCACGAGAATTTGCCAATATTAGTGAAAAATATGATGCTCTTTTGATCGTTGATGAAGCACATAGCAGTGGAGTGATTGGGGAAAATCTTCTTGGTTGGTATGATTATCATCATATAACTATAAAACCAAATCATATCAAAATGGGGACACTTGGAAAAGCTTATGGAAGCTATGGAGCTTATATTTTAGCTTCAAATCATATCATCACATTTTTGGAAAATAGAGCAAAAGCGATCATCTATACAACTGCCCCTTCCCTTTTTGATATTACATTAGGATATATCTCTTTTTTATATATTATCAAAAACAAAGAAAAACTCAAAAAGAAAATAAAAGAAAGAAAAGAAATAGTCAAAAGAATGCTAGGAGTAGAAATCCAAACTCTTATCTTACCTATTGTCATTGATAATAATATAGAAGTAATTAGAATTCAAGAAGCGCTTGAAAAAGAAAAATTTGCTATTGGAGCTATAAGACAACCTACTGTTCCAAAAGCAATTTTAAGAATTATTCTAAAGCTTGATATCGAAAAAAAAGATTTAAAGAAGTTGTTTATCTTACTACAAAGTTACAACATAAATAAACAACCATAAATTAGATCTTTGCAACCAAATTGTAAACATTTTATTATATTATTATAGAATTTTACAATAGGAGAACGTATGCCAATAGATCTTGAGAAATTTTATGAAAAAAATAATCCAACACTTAGCCAAGAGGAATTTTCAAAAAGTTTAGAAACAAAGGAAAATGAATTTTTAGATGATCTTTATAAAAAATATATCTATAGAACACAAGAGAACTTTTTAAGCCCTTTACAAGCAGAACTCATCAAGCTTCAAGAACATCTTGAAAAACATAAGGAAAAGATGATAATTTTAGTAGAAGGGAGAGATGCAAGTGGAAAAGGGGGAGCAATACGAAGAATCACTCGATATATGAATGAGAAACATTATCGAGTAGTTGCCCTTGGAAAGCCTTCAGATGTTCAAACAACACAATGGTATTTTCAAAGATATGTTGAACAATTTCCACATGGTGGAGAGATAGTATTATTTGATAGAAGTTGGTACAATAGAGCTATGGTTGAACCAATTTTTGGCTTTTGTACACAAGAGCAATATGATGTATTTATGGAATCTGTTCCAAAATTTGAAGCAGATCTTATCGCTCATGGATTTCATTTTATCAAACTTTATTTTTCTGTTAGTAAAGAGGAACAAGCAAATAGATTTCTTGAGAGAGAAGAAAATCCTTTAAAACAATGGAAACTAAGCGAAATAGATCTCCAAATGCAACAAAAATGGGATGAATTTACTATAAAAAAATTCAATATGCTAAAAAAAACAAACACAAAAAAATCTCCATGGACAATCATAAGAAGTGATAGTAAGTTTTTAGCAAGGGTAAATGCAATAAAAACAATTTTAAATAAAGTTGACTATGAGGGTAGAAGTCTCGATATTGACTTTACAGTTGATCCTACTATTGTTATATCTGCTGAAAAAGAACTAGAACTTATGGAGAATAATTCAAAGTAATTTTAGAGGAATTTCGCATGTCTATACAAATATCTATATACATTTAAGATGATATAAAAAATAGGCTTGAGAAATATTCTCCAAGCAAATAGTATGAAAAGTGGAAAAAGTGCATTTATTATATGAATTTACGAATTAAATCATAAAAACGAAAAGTGTAATCAAAAGATTTATAAGTGGCGGACGAGGAGAGATTTGAACTCTCGGTACCCTTGCGAGTACGACACCTTAGCAGGGTGCTGGTTTAAGCCACTCACCCACTCGTCCATTCTATAGAAAGTCTGGAATTATACAAAAAATAAATAAAGAAAGCCTTAAAAAATCATAATCTTTCTAAAATTCTCTTCACAACTTCGCTTGGATTTAAAGCTTTATAAATTGGTCTACCTACAACTATGAAATCCACATGTTGTTCGAAAGCAAAATTGATATCCGCAACTCTTTGTTGATCCCCTGCATCTTCACCAAATGGTCTTATTCCTGGTGTTAAAGTAATAAAGTCACTTGAAATATTATTCTTAATATCTAAACTCTCAAATGCAGAACAAACTACTCCATCAAGCCCAGCTTCATAGCTATCTCTTGCAAAAGATGTTGCTTTTTCAGTGATATCTTCATTATAAATATCTTTAAAACTTTCATTATCAAAACTAGTAAGTGCAGTAACTGCTAATACTAAAGGTCTATTTGGAATATCTTTAATTCTATTCATCACCTCTTTCATAGCAATTTTTCCAGCACTTGCATGAACATTAAACATATCCACACCAAGTTTTGAAATCTCCTGTGCAGCATCTGCCATAGTATTTGGGATATCATACAATTTCAAATCAAGAAATATCTTAAAATTTGGATTAATTTTTTTGAGTTCTTCTAAAAAATATTTTCCATCTCTTATATAACTTCTAAATCCAACTTTTAGCCATATATCATAATCTTTAAGAGTTAAAGCTAAAGCTAGATTTTCTTTCATACTATCATTATCAAGTGCCACACATAGTTTCATTATTATCCTTTTATTCTTAAATACTATCTAACAAACCATTGATAAATTTTGGAGCATTATCGCTAGCCAATTTTTTAGCTAGTTCTATCGCTTCATTTATCGCTATCGCTTTGTCTATTTTTTTAAATGATATCTCATAAATTGAAAGTCTTAAAATTGCTTTTTCAACAGTTCCCACTTCATTTATATCTCTTTGTTTAAGATGTTCCGAAAGTACCGTATCAATACTTTCTAGATTTTCTATTACCCCATCAAAAAGATCTTGTGCAAATTCTTTTTGTTTATTTCTTATTTTTTTATCTTCAAATATAATGTCTGAAAATTTAGCAATTGTAGTATTTCCTAAATCATAAGCATAAAGTAACCCTACTACAGACTCTCTGGCTTGTGTTCTTGTTGCCATTATTTCTCCATCGCTCTGTAAAGGCTTAGCATCTCTATAATTGTTGTCATAGCTTCTGCTCCTTTATTTCCAACTTTACTTCCAGCTCTCTCTATTGCTTGTTCAATTGTATCTGTCGTTAAAACACCATTTGATACAGGAAGTCCAGATTTCATAGCTGCAGTTGCTATCCCTTTTGTAGCTTCTGCACTAATATAATCAAAATGTGGAGTTGCTCCACGAATCACAGCACCAACACAACAAACAGCATCATATTTTCCACTTTCAAGTGCTTTTTGTAATGCAAATGGTATCTCAAATGCACCTGGAACAAGGATAAGATCAAGTTTTGTTGTATCTCCACCATGTCTTTTAAAAGAATCCTCAGCACCTTCAACCAATCTATCTGTAATAATATGGTTAAATCTACCACAAATAATCGCTACTTTTTCATCTCCATTTAATCTTAGATTACCCTCTATTATATTCATATTCTCTCCTTTTTAATTTATTTAATTTTTTATATTTTAGTTAAAATGCAACACATCTTGTATTTTAAAAATATCATCTATTGTTTTATATAAATCTTCTATTTTTAACATATTTGGTCCATCACTTAAAGCACAACTTGGGTCAATATGTGTTTCAAAGAAAAAACCATCTACCCCAACAGCAGCCGCTGCTCTAGCTAAAGATGGAACAATAGCACTATTTCCGCCTGTAGTCTCACCAGTACTAGGAACCTGTGCTGAATGGGTTGCATCAAAAATGACAGGTGCATAATTTCTCATTGTAATAAGATTTTTCATATCAACAATAAGAGAACCGTACCCAAATACATTTCCTCTTTCGCAAAGCCATACACCATTCTCTTTTGATGTTTGATAATTTATCTCACTCACACCTCTTGTATTTAAAACTTTTCCAACAGGATGTTTCATACTCTCACTTGCTAAAAACTGCCCTTTTTTGATATTGACTGTACATTTTGTTTTTCCACTTGCTACAAGCAAATCTGTTTGTCTGCATAAAAATGCTGGTATTTGAAGAACATCCACTACTTCAGCTACGGGAGCAACCTGATAAGTTTCATGAACATCTGTAAGAAGTTTGTATCCAAAAGTTTTTTGGATCTCTTGAAGCATCTTAAGCCCCTCTTCAAGTCCAGGTCCTCTAAAACTATCTATGCTTGTTCGATTTGCTTTGTCATAGCTTGATTTAAAATAAAACTCTATTCTTTTATTTTCACTTAAAAGTGCTAACTTCTCAGCTATCCTCATCATTGTATCTCTATCTTCTATAACACAAGGTCCCGCTATTACTATCATTAATATTTTCCTTTTAATAATTTATTAAACATATTTTTCTCTTTTCCAAAATAAACATAAAAAAATTCATAAATATTTTTTGATATCCATCTTAAATCTTCTTTTGCCTCTTTATCAGATGCAAATAATATCTTATCTTCCAATTGCAACTCAATATCCCAAGAGGGTAAAAGATATAATTTTCCATCCCTGATTAAGATAAGTGGTAAAATTTTATTTCTTTTTTTCCAATCACTTCGTGACCTTGCAAGAACATCTAAAATGACAATTCTTTTTTTGTGTACAATAGAATTCCAAATAGCATATGACTTTTCTTCATTAATAGTAAGTCCGAAAGTTATTGGATTTGGACCAATTTTATTTATAATTCTCATCACAACACTTTGAACAAAATCGGGGTCATTTGTCTTTTTCATAAGTTCTAAAAACTTATTAGAATAAGGGGCAATGAGGGCATTTGTTGTTCTATCTATTAAAATTTTTGACGGAATAAAAACCATATCAATTTTTGCATTTCTAAATACAGAAAAATCTGTCATCTCATTTTCTCGTGCAATAGTAACAATATTTGGATTTACTTTTCTCGCACTTGCTAAAATAGAAAGATTGAGCGTATCACTTGTCGTTCTGGCGATAATAGCTGAGGCATTCAAAATATCAGCTTCCATCAATAGCTCTTTTTCATCACTACCTTGAAACTTCACAAGGTGCAACATATCTTTTGGAACAATAGAGATATCTTCAACCAATGGTTTAATAAAAACTACCTCTATTCCACTATTTGTAAGTACCTCATAGATTTTCCTTCCAAATCTACCAAAACCATAAACAATATATCTTTCTTTTGGGAGTTGGATAATTGTATCATCTAATTTTCCAGCACCATAAATCCATTTTTCTAAAATCAACATATAAGGATTTCTAAGGGACATATCGATCTGCTCTGCAATTATTTCATAAGGGTTTTCTACAATATCTACCCCTAAATCTTTTAAATCTTCCGATTGAGACTGGGTTGTTGTTTTAATAGCTAACTTTACATCTTTATTCAAAAATTTTGTCGTAAGTGCCACTCTTAGATTCAAATCATCATCCGAAAAAAGAGAAACAACAGCTTTGCAATATTTTGAATGTAAACCAGCTTTTTGGAGTGCCAAAGGATCATGCACATCGCCCATCAGACAAGGAACTGCTGGAGTGTAATTTTCAAGTAAAAGTTGATCAATTTTACTTTCATCTCTTTCAATAACTATAGTTCTTACACCTTCTCTATTTGCTTTTTTGATAATCTCACTTGTAATATAGTTATATCCAAGTACAATTAAAAAGTGTTGATTGATATTTTTAACTTGCTGTATAAATCTTGCTTCATCAATTTGTGCAAGAAGAAGTTTATCCTTTAAAAGGGTGATTAGTGTCCCAATGCTATAAAACCAACCCATAACAGTTGCATAAACAATCATCGACATCCAAATTCTCTGTGCAGGGGTAAAAAGATATGGTAATTCTCCAAAACCAATTGTTGTAGCAGTATAAGTAACGATATAAAAAGCATCAAATATACTCATTTTGTATATTTGTCCTTTATCATCAATCCCATCAATACACAAAAAACCAATAATAGCAATACCATAAGTAACGATAAGCACCAATATAGGTGCCCTCATCCTATGAAGTATAATCCAAAGAGTACTATTATTCATATTTGAAAATTATCTTTTAGAACGAAGAGTATCCCCGATATAAAGGATAACAGATATAACATTAGCAGCTAGTGCCCCACCAGCAAGAGAAATAACAATAGAGATCATCTCTACATCCATTGCATATACATGTGCACCTATAGTCCAAACAGTGGCTGCAGCAATAAGCTGAATATCAGCTACCAAACTTGTAGCCAAAAGAACAGAACCCATTTGAGTTTTATCCCCAAGCTTCAATGTTGTTGCTATAAGATTTACAACAATTGCAGCAAATAACTCATATTTGCTGTGAAGTGCGATATCAGTCATATCCCCATAAAAAAATCCGAAATTTAATGTCATAGCAAATATGATAAAAAATCCAGATATTACTTTTTCTAAATTCATCCAAAATTCCTTTTTATTTTATTTATCTACTTTCACAAAAGCAAGAATGAGGGCAACTTTCTCTCATTCTTAAACTTTCAAAAAAATCAATAACCTTATCTCGCTTCTAATTTTTTAATACAATCCAAAATGTTTTCCATCTTTCATTTTATAAAGAACTCTAAAATTATCATCTAAATCATAAAATACCTTGAATACTCCGTTATCTGCTTTTAATTCATTTAAAGCTTCTTCTATCTCCATTGGTTTATAAGAATTAAGTTTAATAGGAACTATCTCATCTTCTAATAATTCTAACTCTTTTGCTATTTTATCTATATTTTCTTCTATTACAATATCAGTTAGTTTTGTAGCTTTATGAGCTTTAATTTTATCGCTATGTCTTCTTAAAATTTTACATACTCTATCAGTTGCAATATCAATAGCTGTATCTAGATCTTTGTCTTTTTGTTTTACAACAATAGTATCTTGATGAGCAATGTTTAAAACATATTCAAATGTAATTACATTTTTCCCATGTTTTTGTTCTTGTGAAATAATTGCATTAACTGAAACAATATCTAAGTGATATTTATTGAATGCATCTAGTGTATTTTGGATGTGAGTTTTTAACGCCTCTGTCACTGTTACATCTCTTCCTACTATACTTGTATTCATAATTTACTCCTTATTTTTAAAATCAAATCAATTTTACTATAGCTTATATTAAAATATCTCTATTCCCCTTACTATTGACAGGCGATAATATACCATTGTGTTCTAATTGCTCAATAATACTAGCAGCTCTGTTGTAACCTATTTTTAATCTTCTTTGAAGATAACTAATTGAAGTTTTTTGATCTTGAAGTATAATAAGTTTTGCTTCTTCAAATAGTTCATCAAGTTCCCCTAGACTCTGGGAATTACTTAAACTAAAATCATCATTTTTCTCTTTTAAAAAACTAATATCATACTGAACTTCCCTTTGGTCTTTTAAAAATTCAACAACTTTCTCAATCTCTTTTTCATCACTCCAAGGTGCATGGATACGAACTAATCCACTCATTCCAGGGGGTGTAAAAAGCATATCTCCTCTTCCTAGAAGTGATTCCGCTCCCATACTGTCAAGAATAATTTTACTATCGATTCTTTGTCCAACTTTATAACTTACTCTACTTGGAAGATTTGCTTTAATAAGTCCTGTAACAACATCCACAGATGGTCTTTGAGTAGCTACAACTAAGTGAATTCCACTTGCCCTTGCCATTTGAGCAAGTCTAGCAATATTTATCTCAACCTCTTTTCCGCTTGTCATCATAAGGTCAGCCAATTCATCTATGATAATAACAATATATGGAAATGGTTCAAACTTCTCTTTTTCAGCTTTATCATTATAATTTTCAATATTTTTTGTTCTTGTTTTTGCCATCATAGAATATCGTCTCTCCATCTCTTTGACCATATTTGCTAAAGCATTGATAGCTTCAGTTGCTCTTGTAATCACTGGAGTAAGAAGATGTGGAATATCATTATAGATAGAAAATTCAAGCATTTTTGGATCTATCATTATGAGTTTAAGATTATCTGGCGAATTTTTATACAAAAGGGATAATATCATAGCATTAATCCCAACAGATTTACCACTTCCCGTGGTTCCAGCTATCAAAAGATGAGGGAGTTTTTTAAGATCTGTCACAAAAGGTTGCCCTACTATATCTTTTCCTAATATCATCGTAAGTGGTGATTTGCTATTTTTAAAAATCTCACTTTCAAGCAATTCTCGTAAATAAATTGTTTCCATATTTTCATTTGGTACTTCGATTCCAACAACATCTTTACCTGGAATTGGTGCTTGAATTCTTATCGTTTGAGCTTTGAGTGCCATTGCTAAATCATCTTGAAGCCCTAAAATTTTTGAAACTTTTACATTTGGAGCTGGTTTAAACTCAAAAGTTGTAACAATTGGTCCAGTATAAGTTCTTACAACATCTCCTTCAATTTTAAATTGCATTAATTTTTGAAGTAGATCTTCTATTTTTTTATCAATTACTGCTTCATTGATTTTAAACTTAGTTTTAGCTGGTTTTGCAAAAAAATCAACAGGAGGAAGTTTAAAACCTTTTGGTTTAGCAACTTCTCCTAAATCTATATCTTCTAAAAGTTTTTTATTTTCTTCGAGTTCTTCCACAATGGTAACTTTATCTTTTTGGATAGATATTTCTAGTTCAGTTTTTGATTTGGTTAAAAACTCCGAATTATTTTCAGAGAGGTTTTGTTGCATATCTAAATCTGCTAGTTTTGCTTCTATTTGTTTAATTTTTAGTGCTCTATCTTCTGTTTTGAACTCTTTTTCTTTTATCTTAAATTTTGGCTGTACTTGAGCTTTTTCTTTTTGAATTGTTTTATTTCTTTCTTTAGATTTTAATAAAAGAATTAAATCATCAAAAAATTGTTCAAAATCAAAATGATTGTAATGTAATAACATAAAAATTCCAACTACTAATCCAATGATTGTAAAAATCCAAAGACCCGCAATTCCAATAGTTGGAGTAAGAATTACTATTATAAATTCTCCTATTTTACCTGAAAGTTGATTCTCAAAAAGAAGTGCTTGAAGCAATAAAAGATTGAAAAAAATAAATACTCCAATAATAAATTGCACCCAAAATTCTTCAGTTGGCTTTTTAACCATGATAAGCCTATACAGTGCATAAATCAATCCAAAAAGATAAACATAAGAAAGATATCCAAAATATTCATGAGAAAATAATGCTGCGTTATATCCTACAATACCAACAACATCTGGAGTTGTAACAAAAATAGAAAAAGAGAAATAGATAAAGATGAATCCAAAAATAAAATATAAAATCTTAAGTGCTATTTGTTATCCTTTGTGAGTAATCTTGATATTTTTGATTGAAGTTTCAGCCAAGTTTTATGCTCCACAAGGGGGAAACCAGCCCATTGTTTCTTTGGTTCATGAATAGTTTTGGTGACTACACCTCTTGCTGAGATCGTTGTAAAAGGAGCAATTTCAAGATGTCCAGTTGCAGCACTTTGTCCAGCCATCACGACATATTCTTTTAAAACTGTTGAACCAGCAAGTCCCACTTGTCCTGTTAGAATTGAACCTTTTCCAATGATACAATTATGAGCAATATGGATAAGATTATCCAATCTTACTCCATTTTCTATTTTTGTTGAAGCAAATGCAGCTCTATCTATTGCACAATTTGCACCAATTTCTACATCATTGCCAATAACTACATTTCCATTTTGATAAATTTTTATATATTTTCCCTCTTTTGTATGAGCAAATCCAAAACCATCACTTCCTATAGCTGTACCGGCATGAATGATCACATCATCTCCAATGGTACAATCTCTATAAATCACTACATTTGGATAAAGTAACACATTATTACCAATTGTGACATTATCCCCTATAAATACCCCAGCCATCAGTGTACAGTTATCTCCAATAGTTGTATTCTTTCCAATTGTAACATTTTTCATCACAATACAGTTTTTACCAACTATTAGTTCATCTCCATCAGTATCTATCACTTTTGGAGCAAAAAAACGAGATGATTTAGCAAGTGCTATATAAGGATTTTCACAAACAAGAGCGATGACATTTTCTGGAACTTCCTTCTCCATCTCCGCTGTAATAAATACTGCACCTGCTTGTGTAGTTTTTAGATCTTGAATATATTTTTTGTTTTCTAAAAATGATATTTGATTTTTATTAGCATCTCTTAAAGTGTTTAATCCAGAAACTTCAATCTCGCTCGAACAAAATATCTCTAGCTCTTTTATGATCTCTTGCAATTTCAAAATGTCCCCTTTTATATTTTATTTGAAGAGATAAAAGATATTAAATCTTCAAATGAAGTTCTATCTTTCGATAGATACAACCCCACTTCTTACAATCTCTGTTGGATTAAATCTTTGGATAATTTTTATAAAATCTATAATTCTTTTTGGATCATCTGTTGCAGAGATTATAATTGAATCATCCGTGATGTGTTGAATTGATCCATTATAAGTCTTCACAATTACTTCAATATCGCTTAAATTTTGTTCAACTATAGGTAATTTTATTAAAATTGTATCTTTTTCAATACAATTTCTATGCTCAATAACTTTTAAAACAGGTATCAATTTATTAAGTTGTTTTACAATTTGATTAATCGTTCTAGTGCTTCCAACCGTTACAATTGTAAATCTTGAATATTCACTATTTGGAACTGGTGCAACCGTTAAACTATCTATATTGTAACCTCTTGCAGAAAAAAGATTTGAAATTCTTGAGAGTACAGAATCTTCATTTTGTACGATTACTGAAATAATTTCTCTTTTTTCAGTTGTATTGTAAAAATCATGTGCGCTTGTCATTATTTATTCCCCTCTTTTAATAATACCATCTCACTTAATGCATGTCCATTTGGAACCATGGGAAGTACATTTTCTCTTCTATCTATCATAACTTCTATAAAAGCTATTTTATTTTTATCGATCGCATCATTTAAAGCATTATCAAATTCTTCTTTTGTAGTAACTCTATATCCAATTCCACCCATAGATTCGCAAAGCATTTGAAAATTTGGTTGCACTTCAAGGATAGTTTCAGATAATCTATCTTCGTAGAAAAATGTTTGCCATTGTCTTACCATACCTAAATAATTATTATTTAAAATAATATTAATAACAGGAAGGTTATATTGTGCACATGTCATTATCTCTTGCATATTCATCATTATACTTCCATCACCTGTAAAGTTTATGGAAATCTTTTCTGGGCATCCTCTTTTTACACCCATAGCAGCGGGAAGTCCGTATCCCATAGTTCCTAATCCACCACTTGTTATTAATTGTCTTGGATAATCAAATGGATAAAATTGAGCTGCCCACATCTGGTGTTGTCCAACATCTGTTGAGATAATCGCTTTATCTCCTAGTAATTGACCCGTTCTCTCAATAACCCATTGTGGTTTTAAAACTTCACCATCCTCAAGATATTTCAAAGGCTCTTTTTGTTGATTTTCTTTAATTGTTTTTACCCAACTACTATAATCATTAAATTCACACTCATTTACATACACAAGCATATCAGTTATAACATTTTTCAAATCTCCAACAATTGGATAGTTAATATGAACAATTTTTCCAATATTAGCTGGATCAATATCAACATGGATAATTTTTGCATTTTTTCCAAATTTATCCAATCTTCCAGTAACCCTATCATCAAATCTAGCACCCAAAGATATTATGCAATCCGTTTCATACATCGCCATATTTGCTGCATATTCTCCATGCATTCCAAGCATCCCGCAAAGAAGCTCATTTTTGCTTCCCATCACACCTCTTGCCATAAGTGTTTCAACAGCAGGAATCCCAGTATACTTTGCAAACTCTCTTATTTCATCACAACAATTGGCTAAAATAGCTCCACCACCAATATAAAGAAGCGGTCGTCTACTCTTAGCTATCTCTTCTAAAGCCTTCTTGATTTGTCTTCCATTCCCTTTTACTGTAGGCTTATAAGTCGAAAGGTGTATCTCTGTTGGGTAATCAAAAATACCAAACTCAGCTGTAATATCTTTTGGAATATCAACATGAACTGGTCCAGGTCGTCCAGATGCAGCTATATAAAAAGCCTCTTTTAATACTCTTGGCAATTCTTCAATAGAAGTCACCAAAAAATTATGTTTCGTACAAGGTCTACTGATTCCAATTGCATCAATCTCTTGAAAAGCATCTGTTCCTATAAGTACTTTTGGAACTTGTCCACTAATACAAACCATAGGAATCGAATCCATATAAGCAGTCGCAAGTCCAGTAACGGCATTTGTAAATCCAGGCCCTGATGTTACAATACAAACACCAACTTTTCCAGTTGCTCTTGCATAACCATCAGCTGCATGCACAGCACCTTGCTCATGTTTTGTTAATATATGTTGAAAATCTTTTTGTTTATAAATTTCATCATAAACATTCATAATCGCTCCACCTGGATATCCAAATACAACTTCAGTATTTTCTAAAGCTAGAGCTTTAATAACCATTTTAGCACCTGTCATTCGCATGCCAATCTCCTTCGAATTATCTCAACTAATAAATATATTAGAAGTAAAATATAATATAAAATTTATGCGGATTATACTTAAAATATTATTAAAAATTTATGAGTTTTTTAAAGAAATTTATTCGCTAGTTTAATAAACAATAAGTTTTTGATTAACTTAAAGCAACAGCAAAAAGGGAAAAATTATATCTATAAAATTTAAAAAGATAATGACTAAAAATGATTATTATTAATAAAGTAAAAATACTACAAATGTGGTATTTTTACTTTAGAATTAAGTGAATAACCAATAATAAACATAAAGCCTAAAACAATATATTCAGGAGTTATTTCAAAAAATGTAGGGATAAAATTAAATTCCCATAATAAATAAACAAACCATAATAAAATAGCACCTAAAGGGGTTGGAACACCTACAAAGAATTTTCCAACACCTCCAGCTTCTGCATTTAAATTAAATGTAATAAGTCGTCTTAATCCACTAATAATATAATAAACAAATGCAGCTATAACGATTGGTGTATTTAAAAATAATTCTTTTCCATCAATAACACCAAAATAAATAAACATAGTTGGAACAATAACAAATGATAAAAAATCTGCAAAAGAATCAAGCTGAATTCCAAAATCAGTTGAAAGCTCATATTTTCTAGCGATTTTACCATCAATAATATCAAACGCACCACCAAGCCAAGCAAAAAGTGCTGCACCGATAAATTCACTGTGTGTTAAAAAATAAATAGCCATAATCCCAGATGCAATATTAAAAAATGTAACTAAATTAGCTAAATTAAAGTGGTTGTTCTTATCGAAGAGAAATGTCATAGTATATTTATCCTAAATTTTATTTTATAATTAAGTAATCTATCATCGAGTTACTTAAAAAACTCTTTATTATAAATTAGTTATCTAATTTTGTTTTATCAAAAAAAGTATTAGTATGTAAGTTTGAAAAAGCAGCTTTCATTGAAATAAATATATCTGGATTTGATTCTTCTAATTTTGCTAATAATTCTTTAGTATTTTCTCTCGCGTGAGGCATTTTAATGTCCATTCTCATAGCAGGACATGCTTCATCCCCAATAACTCTAATGTCATTTTGTGATGCAAATGATCTTAACTGCTTTTCCCTACAAAAAATAAGAGGACGAATAACTTGAAGTCCATTTTTTGCCCTATAAATAGGTGGCATACTTCTCATACTACCATTATAAAAAAAATTCATAAAAAAACTCTCCATTGCATCATCCAAATGGTGTCCAAGTGCTAATTTATTGAATCCATTATCCAATGCAAAAGAGTATAAGTATCCTCGTCTCATACGACTAACAAAACTACAAAAAGAGCTATTTTCTCTAATCTTTTCTTTTGAAATATCAAATATTTCCGTATCTATTATTTCATGAGAAATACCATATTCTTTACAATGATTAGAAAGAAATTCAACTTGCTCACCCATACCATAAGTTAGAGTAACAGCTTTAAATTCAAAATAAAAAGGCACTTTTCCTTGCATTCTTTTTAAAGTATGGATAAGAGTCAATGAATCCTTACCACCACTAAAACCAACTAATACTTTATCGCCTTCTTCTATAAGATTATAAGTAGCATTTGTATTTCCAACTATTTTAGTTATCTTTTTGCTAATATTTAATGATTGTGAATTTTGCTTTAATTCATTCATAATTAATTCCATCCTTTATTAGTTCAATAAAATATAATTATCACTTATATAGAAAGTTGTAATGGTTCACTTTCTATATAAATTATAAATACAATAGCTCATCTCTATTAATTAATTTCAA
>DYPS01000126.1 GCA_020719775.1 Desulfosporosinus sp.
ATTGGTGGAGTTGTCGGGGATCGAACCCGAGTCTTAAAACAGCTTATATTAGCGTCTACATGTTTAGAAGGATTGAATAATTTCACCCTACAGCTTCTCAACCCGCAAAAGCAACTGCAAGGCTAAGATTTAAAATGTCCTTCTAGCAAATAATCACTTCACTAAAAGTAAGCTATATATGATGAGCCTTCCAATGATCTACTTATATAGCATCAGTAGCGGAAAGCCTCCTAAAGTTTGTTAAACTTACGCAGCGTGCGCGTAAGCAGGAGTATAATTTGTATTGTTTGCGTTTAAAAGCGATGGATAGATTTACGATATATCCAAATCGACATGCAACTAATACTTACTGCTCCAATCGATACCAAGTCAACCCCATTATCTTCCTAATTAAGAAGTTTGAAATTTTATCTAAAAATAACTTAATCAAATTTAAGAAACTAAAAGTATAATTTCAAAAATAAGATGCGACTTAGTTGCTAATAAATGGTTAAGTTAAGATATAAGTTTTAAGGAAAGAAAATGTTAAAAAAAATAATTTTAAGTGTGTTGATTGGGGCAAGTAGTTTTTTATTTGCAGATCTAAATGTTGTTGTGAGTATTGCTCCTGAACAAACATTTCTTAAGGCAATTGGTGGAGACAAAGTCAATGTAAGTTTGATGGTACAAAGGGGAAGTTCTCCTCACACTTATGAGCCAAAACCATCTCAAATGAAAGATATCAGCAAAGCAGATGTTTATTTTAGTATCGGGGTAGAGTTTGAAGAAGCATGGTTGCCAAAATTTCAAAATCAAAACAAAACAATGAAAATAATAAATTTAGGAGATGGTATAACTAAAATTGCTATAAATCAAAATACTAAACACCAAAAACATACAGACAATCATAAGCATGGAAAGTTAGATCCACATATCTGGACAAGCATAACAAACAATAAAATCATCGCAAAAAATATCTACAACAATCTAATTGCACTTGATAAAACAAATGAAAAATACTATAAAGCAAATTATGATGCTCTTATAACTACACTAAGCAATACAGATCAATCTATTAAAAATATTTTAAAAGATACAAAACCAAAAAGTAAATTTATGGTGTTTCATCCAGCTTGGGGATATTTTGCAAAAGATTATGGTTTAGAACAATTAGCAATCGAAGCTGATGGAAAAAATCCAACACCAAAACAAATAGCATTTTTAATAGGTGAAGCAAAAGAGGAAAAAGTAAAAGCGGTATTTACAGCACCAGAATTTAGTGATGAAGTAGCTTCTCAAATAGCAAAAGAGGTTGGAATTCCTGTCTTAAAAGTGAGTCCTTTAAATCCAAAAGTATGTGAAAACCTTATCTCTTTAGCAAAAGCGATTGCAAACACAAAATAAATAGAAGTTCAAAGAAAACTAGATATGATACGAAAAAATTAAAAGAAGCATAATGTCTATAATTGAGATAAAAAATCTATCATTTTCATATGATAAACAAAAAGTTTTAGAAAATATAAATTTAACAGTGCATGAAAAAGATTTTTTAGCCATCATTGGACCAAATGGTGGTGGAAAATCGACACTTTTAAAACTTATCCTTGGTATCAATCCACTTCAAAGGGGGGAGATTACGATTTACAATCAACTCCCTTCAAAAAATCTCTCCCATATCGGGTATGTCCCACAAAATACAAATATCAATACAAATTTTCCTATTCGTGTGATTGATGTAGTGATGATGGGGCATCTCAATCACAAGGAAAAACAAACTTTAAAATGGTGGCAAAAACTTTTCCAAATTGGCTACTCCAAAGAAGATATGAGCTGTGCGATGGGATCATTGGCTAAAGTTGGAATGGAGAAATTTGCCAACAAAAAGATTGGTTCACTCTCAGGGGGTCAACGACAAAGGGTGATGATAGCAAGAGCTTTGTGTGCAAATCCAACAATCTTGCTTCTTGATGAACCAACATCAAGTATCGATGTAGATGGGCAAAAACAAATTTATGATTTACTCAAAGTTTTAAACAATTTTATTACTGTGATAGTTGTGAGTCATGATATCTCTGTTATTTTGAAATATGCCTCAAAAGTAGCTCACATCAACAAAGTATTGACTTTCCATAATCTTGATTTTGATGGAAAAATTAAAACAAACGACGAACATTTTTGTGAAGTTGAGATGTTGCAAATGCTTGGAGAACAAAAAATACACAAAAAAGGGTGCGGATGTTAGATCCATTTATTGAAGCTTTAAGCTACGAATTTATCCAAAATGCTCTTATTGCTGGGCTTTTAGTAAGTTTTGCAAGTGGGATTATTGGCTCACTTATTGTTGTAAATCGGATGGTTTTTTTAGCAGGTGGGATCGCCCATACATCTTATGGGGGTATTGGTCTTGCTATCTATTTTGGATGGCCAATATTTTTTGGTGCTTCCCTATTCGCCTCCCTTGCAGCACTTCTTATGGCATTTGTTACACTCCATCAAAAAGACAAAATAGATATTTTTATAGGACTTATTTGGTCGATTGGGATGGCTATTGGGATCATATTAGTTGATCTTAGCCCTGGATACAATGTTGATCTTATGAGTTATCTATTTGGCTCTATTTTGGCTGTTTCAAGTGAAGATATCAACTATATGGCGATCCTTTTGGGAGCTACTTCTTTGATAGTATTTCTATTTTACAAAGAGATATTAGCTGTAAGCTATGATAGTGAATATGCAAACTTACGAGGGATAAATGTAAAGTTTTTTTATACTTTGATTTTATTACTTTCTGCCCTTACTATTGTTGTAGCTATCAAAGTTGTTGGTCTTATTTTAGTGATTGCACTCCTTACTATCCCTATTTATATCGCTGAAAAACTCTCAAATTCTCTAGGTATGATGATGATAACTTCTGGTATTTTCTCTTCATTTTTTACCGTTATTGGACTTATTTTTTCTTATATTTATGATATTACAAGTGGAGCTAGCATCATTATGGTAAGTGCTATTGGTTTACTGTTTTTCTTATTATTTGAAAAAAACAGATGATAAAAATCGTACAATTTATCTTTTTGCTTCTTATCTCTCAAGCAAACCTTTTTGGTTGCTCTCTTTGTCGTCTTGATGTCCCAAATCTCCATATCAATATCACACTAACTCCAAAAGCCAATACGACACACTTTGAAATAAGTTGGTTTTTTGATAAAAAATTTATCGCCACTCTCAAACAATATGATCTCAATAAAAATAATACTTTTGATACAGATGAACAAAATCAAATAAAAAAAGATCTCCTTGAATATGTGAGTAGTTTTAACTATCTTACACAAATAGCTTATATCCAAAAAGAATACAAAATCAAAGAAGCTGATCTACAAAAGATAAATAACCCAACAACACACTTAAAATTTGAGAACAACACAATGGAGTTTGATTATAGTTTTGATCTTCCGATTATCCCAAAAAAAGGGTACAAAATCTCTATACTTTTTTCTGATTTAGGAAATAATTTTAATTTTATTTTGCGAGATGTTATCCTAAAAGAATACAATGGGACAAAAAATATACAAATACAAACTAGTAAAGCAGAGATAATTTTTGATGATTTTATCCCAAATAAAAATCAAATTAACATACAAAAAGTAGTTGAAAAAAACCAAACACCTCTTGAAAAACTTGCTCTTTTACTAGAAAACTACAAAACAAAAATCAAAGATTTGATCACAAATATCAAAGAGACAAATTCCCCTCTTGCTTATAGTTGGCTTTTGTTTTTTTCTTTTCTTTATGGAGTGCTTCATGCTATTGGTCCAGGACATGGGAAAAGTTTGGTGAGTGCTTATTTTTTAAGTGGAGATCATTCGATCAAAAAAGCATTGAGTATCTCTTTTCTAATAGGTATGGTTCATACTTTTAGTGCATTTTTACTAACCCTTTTTATATATTTTGTATTAAATATATTATTTGCAAATATCTTTGCCGATATAGAAGCGGTAGCTACAAAGATAAGCGGTGGGATCATCATCTTGGTAGCTTCTTATTTATTATTCAAAAAACTCAATCAAAAAAAGAAAATGACCTTCTCCCTAAATAAACCAATCCATCAAAATCACTCAAGTTGTGGATGTGGAAGTTGTACTACAAATAGTACAGATCTTGGTGTGATCCTTGGGGCTGGGATAGTCCCTTGTGCTGGAACTGTAACTATTTTTTTATTTACTATGGGGCTTGGAGTCTATTTTATAGGTTTTTTAAGTGCTGTTTTTATGGGTTTTGGGATGAGTCTTGTGATATTTTTAACAGCTTATCTAACTAAAAATATCAAAACAATAGGGGGAACAAATGGGAAATTTGTGAAGTTTTTTGAGTATGGGAGTTTGGTATTTATCCTTCTTTTGGGGATAAGTTTGATCTTTTAATCTATTTATATTTTAATAAAAATAGTATTGTAAATAAAAAAAGCGTAAGGGGAAAACCCTTACGCTTTAGAGAAAGCTT
>DYPS01000040.1:0-2858 GCA_020719775.1 Desulfosporosinus sp.
TTAGAATACTATTTGAAATCGTTAGAAATCATGAAGAAAGTTTTAGGTGAATTGCATCCTGCTTATGCAACTTCTCTTAACAACATTGGATCAACATATGATAATAAAGGTGACTATGAAAAGGCATTAGAATACTATTTGAAATCGTTAGAAATCAGAAAGAAAGTTTTAGGTGAATTGCATCCTGATTATTCAGCTTCTCTTAACAACATTGAAGCTTTCATTAAAATGAAGAAAAACAATTAAAGTTCAACTTATACAGCTCAAATAGTTTGATTAATTATTTTATTTCTTTTTAATTGCATTCACTACAGTCAAATTTTATTTCCATTTTTAATAATTAATTTTTTAAAGTATTTTATACAATTTTTTTTCATATAATATCAGCAAAACCCTGCAATATTTTAGTTTAATAATTTTAATAAAATAAAATTCAATTTAGTGTAGTATAGTTTAATTCTGCAAGATAAATAAATTATTATTCA
The DNA here is from genome assembly GCA_020719775.1 of Desulfosporosinus sp. Taxonomy (GTDB): domain Bacteria; phylum Campylobacterota; class Campylobacteria; order Campylobacterales; family Arcobacteraceae; genus CAIJNA01. The sequence goes on from DYPS01000040.1 coordinate 486, forward strand.
TTAATGCAATTAAATCCAATCCTTTGGAATTACTCAAGCTCAAACTCCATCTCCAACATAATACACATAATATCCCTAACTAATTTTCACTAATGCACGTTCAATGAAGTCTAAGAACAGTTACCCCTTTTTAACTTATTTGTTTTAAATGTCATTCCTAAAACTTATTAAATCAGCTTATGTTAGCAAAAGAGGCTAACACGCAAAATAGTCTATCATTTCCATTAGTTTTTAGAATTTACCTTAGACCTTACCAAGTTTTTACGACAATTCGGCATGGGCTCTGTCTCCTTTCTTTTGCATGTAGAGGTTCTCCATCCAAGCATGAATTTAATAGCTACCACAGCTTTTACTCCAATACATCAGATCTTCCTTATTTTATGGTTATTTAAAATCAAATTAACTTTCTGGTTTCTGTCCTATAAAACAGTAGGCATTAACATGAAATCCCATAAGATACAAATTTATAATTACAAATTAATAAACGTAATTAATAAATCATAGTACATTTTGCACACTTAAGTGAACCATATGAAGATTTTATTCATGTGGGTATAGCTATTGAGAGACTGTTAGAATCCTTTTCAAGGACTGGATCCATCGGCGGGTCATCTAGTCATTTAGGACATGGGATAATCTTAAGCCATTTCTTTTAACTGTGATTCCCAACATGGCGACACCCATCGGCCATGGAGCACTTCCGATTGACAGTTCCAAATACTTGTCATGCGCTTGGATAAATTCTCGAACTAAGCAGCAGTTCATGATATGATAGATCGAAATGATCATTTCTTTGTCACCTTTCTTTTGTTTCAAAACTTCGAAAAATGCTAAATTACATAAATTCTTACATTGCATGTCATAATCCGTCTAATTATATCTTTGAAATGCTGCTACATTTTTTATCTTAACCTCTTCAGCTTGATACTTTTGTTATAATTTTTCTTTCCAATCTCTTAGGATCTTTTTAAGCCATAAGTAAATCTCATCGCAAATGTTGCTAAAGTTTTACTTTTAGTATAAGTCTTTATCTTTCTAGAGAAGGATCATTTAAATCTTTTTATTTCTGAAGTCTGCGTGGTCACCTAATTTTGGTTAGATCATTCTTGCTCTGTACTTTAAGTCAAGATCGTCGAAGTACTATTTTTATTTTACTTTAAGGTAGAATTTCTAATCGAATGTTTTCATATCTATTTCTGGATGTTCTTCATGTATTTTTTTTATTCTTAAGTAGCGCTTATATCTGCCAACAGGACTTTAGTTTTACAATGTCTGTTTTTGATGCAGTTACTCCAATTTTTGCATAACTTCTTCTTCCGTTAGGTTATACTCTGATAGTTCTTAATTCGGCTTTACTTTTTTCTTCTTATCCTCATGAGTGTAGTAATCCTCCAATTCTAAAAATCTTTTTTTCTAATTCTCCTCTTTTTTCTTTTAATTTTCCTCTTCAGACTTTAAATACTCTTCCTTCTTTTTATCAATTTCTTATTTATGGAGTGTAACCTTCGCTAGAGGCTTTTTGCTTGCTAAGATGGCTTTTAGTTTATCCATTTTGAAATTTATATAATAAACTCTTATAATGATAGAATGGTAAATTTATAATTATATTGGAGGAAATAAATAATGGGAATATTAACAGTAGGAGGGAAAAGCAAAAGGCTGATTATTATCGTTCTGGCTCTTTGTACGAAAATCAATGATGATATCAATAAAAAATTGTAAACAAATATTAAAATTTGATAGCCAAGCAAACATATAAACTACACTACAAAAACATGGCATTACGCATAAGTAATTATGCTGCCAAAATACTTATCAATTAATTAATTATTATTACACTACATTGCTAAATATTGAATTTACGAATCTGTATATAAGAAACAAGCAAACCAGTAATTCAATCAATTATATCATGCTATATTATATTTGGTAATTAGATTGGAGTGATGCTTAAATATGTACTACTTGTAGCAATTGTGTTAGGGGCTTCAGCAGAGCATGTCATCTGGGAATAGCATTAGTCATTAGAAGGACTTGGCAAAAGTGATTATTAGCATACAGGGTTTTTTGATAGTTTGAATCCATTCTCATCATCATCTTCGAGTAATTCAGGAAGCAGCTCAGGAGGATTTTTGAGCAGTCTTAACCCGTTTTCATCGAGCCCAAGTAACTCAGGAAGCAGTTCAAGTGGTGGGTTCCTCAGCAGTTTAAATCCATTCTCATCACCAAGTAATTCAGGTAGTTCCAGTGGAGGATTTTTAAGCAGCTTAAATCCATTCTCGTCATCTTCATCTTCAAATAACTCAGGAAGCAGTTCCGGTGGATTTCTCAGCAGTTTGAACCCATTCTCATCTTCATCTTCAAACAACTCAG
>DYPS01000040.1:2958-25717 GCA_020719775.1 Desulfosporosinus sp.
GAAGCAGTTCCGGTGGATTCCTCAGCAGTTTGAACCCATTCTCATCTTCATCTTCAAACAACTCAGGAAGCAGTTCCGGTGGATTCCTCAGCAGTTTGAACCCATTCTCATCTTCATCTTCTTCTTCAAGCAAAAATTCAAATTGGTTTCATCTCCGAACCGCATCTAATTGACAAATGGAAAGATAATGAAAAACCACATAAAAGTCTATGATAATTCATTAAGTTATTCATAAAAATTGATCCAATATTAGTTTAACAACATTTATGAATAAATTCTGCATAACAAATACAGCAAATTTCAATAACTTCATTTATAATCTATTTAACATAAAAAATTTTTACATGAGAATGGAGTGGAAATGGGAATTAGTTTGGGAATGGGAATTGGAATGAGAATGTTTGTAGCTAAAGTATTTTACAATATTTTTGCTTTCTTATTTTTTATTTTTAGATATTGTAAATTCGCAATTAAAATAAATATCAATGCCTAAATCTATCTGGTTGACGCTAGCTGATTGCAATGCTGCTGCTAATTTAAATATTGATATTGATTCGAAGGTTATAAGAGAACATTAATTATTATTTATCTAAACATCATTAAAAATATGTACAACTTTTTAGCAGTTTATCAGTTTTGCTTGCCTTTCATAACATTACATCATTACATCATTACATAAGCGAATAAAATAAATTTTATCGAGTTTTTATATTCAAACCAGTATAATTTTCCTGGTGGTCCATTTTCCCAAAATATTATTTGTTGCGTTTCAGAAATGGGATTAATTTTATCTATCGTCTAAGAATTCAAATTAAGCTTTATTTAATTTAATTTAATTTAATTTAATTTATTTTCAGCTAAGTAAATAAACTTGGAACAATGATGAAAAAAATACTTAATTCTAATTCTAATTTTAATTGATAATTTTTATGATATATTAAATTGTAAATGCTTAAACTTGTGTTAATTACCCTCCTGTTGTTACTCATTTCGGCTTTGCTTGTCACAAGACTGCATTAAGGCTTCTTTAAATCTATTAAAAAAGCGCAATCATTGACAGTCGTAAAAAAGAACGAACCCAAATCCCTGATAAAAAATAATGTTTATGCATATTATCTTATCATTTTTGCATGGATATTACTGAAAATTACGAAAAAAATTTTTTTAAGCTTTTAATATACATAAAATTCAATAATATTTGAATATAAATGTTCAAATAAGCAACTATTACAATACTATTATTGCTAATTTCAGCAATGTGTGGCAAAGCAAAAGGGAAAGCTGTTGACGGGATCAATTCTGTTGTAATGCAAGTTGGATAAAGAGAAAATTTGCAAAAAACATCTGTCTTTAGATGCAGTTAACTACCTGAAAAATGATTGGATGATTGAACGATAAATGATTCTAACACATGTGTGCTTTATCGGTACTATTCAAAAGTTATGTTTATGTTTATATTTCCTTCCTTTCCTCCTTAATTATTTATAAAAAAATTAAATTATTTATATTCATTGCATCAAAAGTTAAAAATGGCAATCATTATAAAAGTGTAAAATTATGCAATTATGCAATTATGCAATTATTCCACTTTACCATTTATTTTATCATTATATCATTATATTGTTTTTGTTACCATTATAAATAAAAAGGCACTATCAAACTTTTGCAAGAAAACATACATAAAGCAAAAGATCTAAAATGAAAAAGAAAAAATATAGGGATATAAAAAATGAAGATAAAAATTAAAATGAAGTTAGTTATAATAATCATGATCCTCCATTGTGGAAACTTTGTTAAAAATCCTTGTCGGAGGAATAAAATAAAAATTAGTATGAATTATTTATAAAAAATTAACTGAAGAAAACGTATTCTCACACCTATGTCAATTAAAGCATACTTTATTACCGTCTTTGTTTTATTGCATATCTTTTCCAAATCGATTGCTTTTCTCAGGTAGACCTGTTCTATAGTTTTTACTTCGGCCTTTTTAATGTTATCTATCTCATAGCTAAACTCATCATCCTTGTTTAATAAAAAGCAAAAGACTAAAACAATGAAAGAACATAAAAACAATAAAGCAAAAAATACAAGGTACTCATGTTCATTTTGTTTTTACTTGGATATGCTGTTCTGAATAGATTATTAGTCTACTGTAGTTATAAGGAATAATTAAAAGGTTTCCTTATTTTTGGAATTTTTGTATGTGAAATTAGTAAATAGCATTCGTATATCTATTCATTGTGGTTTTTTCTTAGTCCATGTGAGAGTTTTTGGACGAACTTTATCGGTCTGATGTAAAATTAAATTAATTTAGGTTTGTAAAAAACTGTAGACTTAAGAAAGGATTGCAGAGCTAGACTCTAAAAGTAGTTATAATGATTGACATTCTGGTTTTTTTAGTAAGTAAGGAGTGGAATTGCGTTATTTGGATTACATGTCTATTCATGTTAGCCAATTTCTGCTTAATTTTGGACTAAAAGCTTTTCAAATATAAAAAGTACCAAAACTAATATAAATAGAAAACACAAGGATTATTGCGATATAATAGATCTATAATAGTACTACTGAAAGTTCATCTTTATCTCAAAAGGATAAATTTGTAATAGGCAAGTATTTAAAGCAGCTTTACATATAATTGGACAATGGCAATGACAATTAAGATAAAAATAAGAACAAGAGCTAGAATAAGGTGATGAAAATGATCTTACAAAAAATGCCGTTACAAAGATAGTAATTTAAATGGACCGAACTGAAAAGAATCAATGGATGTAACATTCAAGCTCTTCATTAAAAAATACAATAAAACAAAGTTTATCTCAATAAAATCATATAAGCTGACTGATTATTTTTTTTATAAATATTTGTTTCATTCCTTATTACTAAGTTTTTTTTAGCTGGGCAATAACTGACCAACATCATTTTGATAAATTGTTCATTAACCAACTAAATATGCCTATCTCTATCAAACTCTTAAATATTTGTCAATGAGTTATTAAAATAATAAACTAGAATTTATAAAATATAAGGGAGGAAGATTTGACGTTCTCCTTGTCTTTGTTTTATTGGATGTACATCATTTTTTATATTTGCTGTTTTGCTATTCACTTTATTGTCCAAGAAACTCTATTTTGGTAATGATGTACCTCACTTATTTTTAAGGGTTACTAAGTCTGTATATTTAATTTGATTCAGTTATTTATCGACTATTTTTCATTTTTGGGTTATTTTGATTATTACTTTCTTTATTCCTGTCATCTATCTTACTACCTGTTTAGATGACTACTCGACAAGATTTCAGATGTCTTTCCTTCAAAAATTTGAATATTTACTACTGTTAATTTTGATTGATTCTCAGTTAAGAGTTTTATTATTGCCCTACTTATCTTTTCTAATCAAACTACTGCTGCTTTTAACATATTTTTTGCTTCTTCATTGCTCTATTGATTGAAATTTATTTTTATAGTGCTAATAATAAAAGCGATTCTCGTTTAGCTTTTGCTATATTTAATAAATGATTAAATCTTATTATTTGGAAATTATAAACCAACTGTTTTCAATATTATAAATTCAAATTCATAAACTTATAGATTTACTCAGGCAAGCAATAAAGGAATAAATAAAATAAAATGATTGAAAAAACCTAAGTTAATAATGTAAGAAGGGTAAGAGTAAAGACATATTCTTGTAAGAATCATGGCTTTGCGAAAGAATAATATAAATAGTTATGTCTATAGACTCCCATCATTTAAAAAATGTTAAAAAACTTTACCAATAAAAGAAAACAAAAATAATTCTAGCCCCAAAGTTTATGCAAAGGTAGGCAAAACTTCCATTAACAATAAAAATAAAAATAAACAGAAATTTCGACAGCATCAGGAGATAAACTAAACTAAAGATAAACCTTGTTGCAATTATCTAAATAACAAAAACAAAACTAAAGTCCAAATAACCTGAAATAGTTCAAGCTAAACTAAAATGGCAATAGCAATAACATTGACATTGACATTGACAATCATTACTATTAAGCAAGAACCCAAAAACAAGAACAAAAATAAAAATAAAATTAATTTCAAGTTGAAGTTCAATAACTGAAGCAACAGTTTTTATATTAACAGCATTGGCCATAATAATAAACAAAATAATCTCAAAATTAGTCTTAACTGTTATTTTCAGAGTCATAGTAGATGAGAGAACAAAACTAATAACTTGCAGAGATTGAAAGGTAGTACTTATAGAAGGTGACGAATTTGAACCAGATAATGAGGTATAAGAATAATGCAGATAATGAGAATAATGAAGATAATGAAGATAGCATGAAACAGGGCCATTAAGTTTAAGTATTCAAAGATATTTCAATTAATGCCAAGATTAATGCAAATGAGAACAATTCATATACGAACAATATTAATGATAATGGCAAGAGTCATAAAGCTAAAAAGCAGGATAACACTAAAGTTTTTAAGTAATCTATGATCAAAAGCGATAGCCAGCAGCAAAAATTTGAGTAACTTTAGATCAAAATACCAAAAAATAATCACTTAAATCCAGATAGTTAATACAAATAAATATTGCAGACTTTTATCAACTAGGAATTGATCAACAGGAATTAGGGTCTCATCAAGAAATTCTTTTAACTTGTTAAAATTACCAAATAAGAGAATTAAAAGCTAAAATAAAAGGTTAAATCACTTATAAATGTGAATAGGAGCATGAAATCGATTATAAAGCATCAAAACATGATCATTGAACAAAATATTGAAGATCAGAGGCATTTAGCTAAAATATTATTGGAATTTAACAGTGAAAGTGCATAATAGGAACATTTTGGGTTAGATCTGCAGAAAAATAGTTGGCTTGATTTTGACCAAAAATAACTTAGTTTGAAAATTGATTTTGTGGCTGAAAGAGTTAAGAAGCTCATACCCGATATTCTATCGAAATAAAAAGTAAAGAAAGAATTTTATTCGCCTCCAGCTTTAACTGCTTAATCTATAGATTGTCCTTCTAAAACTAAGAAGCTAAAAATAAGTTCAAATTCTCTTGAATTTATTATTCAACCTCAACAGCAACATCAGGCTCAAATACTTGCATAAAAAGTAGATAAAGCAAACATTAAGAGCAAAAAGACAAGTTTAAGGATTTAGACTTCTCTAGATCTAAAAATAATTCTAATTTAAAATAGAAGCTAAAATAATGATCCATTGCTGGAAAAGTAGACACCATATTAAACTTATAAGCAGTTGTCAAAGTTGAGAATATGCCAACAGGAGAGTAAAATTAAATAACTTTAAAATGAGATTAAAATACTGATTTAATCAAATAGCAAGACAAAAAAGTAGAACTTGGAATTAAAGGAAATATTGGATCAACTCGTAAAATTTTACAAAAAAAAGTGAAAACGAACTGGCTTACGACTTTGTTAAGATATATTTTTGTAAACTTTTCCGTTCTGTTCTTTAAATTTATATAAATTTCTATAGTTCTTGCATTGCATTGCATAAATAAATGAATGAATGGATAGACAAAAATAAATAAAATTTATTCATCAATAATAATGGTTATGGACCATTTCATAACAAAGTTCGCTGCAAACAGAACTTTACTACCCATCTCCACTCTAATTTGATTCAATTGCCACAATTTTGTGGTATTTGTTTGATCGCATTATCCTTTCGCATTGGTTCCAAAAAAATATTCGATTATTTTTTGCTATGAATTATATTGGAAATTCGTCATAATTTCTGAATAACTTGCTTTTTTATTAAATGCTATCAAAAATTTATTTTACTTAATCCTTGTTTAGATTTTAGTGAATACATTTGTTCAATATGTGAAGTGCATTTGGACTGTTCGCCTTCTAGTAAAATTATTTTTCTATTTTTTTCACTTATGCAGGTTCTAGTTTATTTTTACCTCCACAGTTTCCTAAAATAAATTTATTTATACCTAGAATAAGTCTATAGGACTGTTAAGAGATAGATGAAGACTTAAATTTTCCAAGTTTTATATCTTGGAATCCTTTTGCATGTGCATCATTAAGGTAGGCCAAAAAGCTATCCACATTTTTCACATTGAAGCCTTGAAACACAATAGATGAATGCCTATAAGTGACCTTCGTCAGCAAAGCACTTTCATTTGTTTTCATTTTTGATAAAATTTGGTCAGTTTTGATATTGGTTATCGTATCTATCACTTTGCGATGTGCGAATATCAAGAGTTGTCCATGCTGCTCCTAATTTTTCGAAATTAAGGGATAATTTCTTCCACCTAGTTCACTAATAATAAAATCTGACCATTTTTTAACTATAATTTAACTTGATGATTTTTTAAATGGATTCCAACTTTTTAATGAAGTCTGCCAGTTAATGGTTTAATTCTTCACAAATAGATAAATCGCTATAATTGAAAATCTTGGAGCTGTTATGCCTTCTTGACTTTTTTCCTTTATTTTCTGTTTCAGATAAGTAAAAGTTCTATTTGAATGTACATCTTTATCAAAAAGTTAAAGAGATTGGTCAGGGTCGGAAAATTACCAAGACATTGTCAATAACTACTAATTATGGTCTTTGACTTGCAGATTTAGTTTGCTCATGTGAGCATTGTTAAAGTTGTTTGTTTTATTTCCTAAGAATTTGTTAATTGCATCATGTTTATGAATGTCTGTAAATTGTGTATAAAATCTCATCAAAGACCTCATTTTATGGTTGACTGTTCCAAATAAAGTCCTTTTACCAGTTTTTGTAATACTAAAATAAATTAAAAAATACTCTGTATGGGTTGATCCTATTCCAGTGTAGTGAAGTGATACACTGTCTCCATTTTATGCCCAAAATGCATTAAATGCGTTAAGAATTTCAGAATTTTATCCAACTGATTTTTGCTGGAATACTTTTAGATTCATTATCATTTCTTTCCCTGCTTAATCATTGATACATGTGACAATTTTTTAAAGAATGACTAATGCAACTCTAGATTGAACATAGTTTGTTCTATCTAAACAGTCTAAACAATTTGTTCTGATTATTCCTCTTTGCTTACTTAAAATTTTCTGTGAATTTTCATCATAGCAATTACAGTCGAAGGCATCAATAGCAGCCTTTATTTTGGTCATAAGAATTGAAGTATTTTAAAATTTATCATTTTCACACTCCTAATGGAAATCAAAGTACTGATACTTGACATATTCTGAGACTTATTTTGTTTTACTGATCATGGATTAGAAAAAGTTCGTTAATTTAGCTTCAGAAGCCTTTTTGATAGAGAGTAGATTAACACACAAAACTCTTTCGTAATTCTATTATATTTTGGTGAAATGCTGAACAAATGACTTTTTTGTTAGTTCTTCATTTCGTTAAATATTCAGTTAAATGTTGATTCCTTAGACTCCTATTTGTTAAAAAAATACAGGTACACTTCCTCTGATCTGTAAATGCGTAAGAATATAATGATCAAAATAGATGATCTGCTCACTTTATGTATAGTTTGCTACATTTCCATGATCATCGATACCTCTTGAAAAAAATCTTGTTCCGGCCTTTTTATTTGATCTTCTGGATATGAGTACATAAGTTAATTTTTTATTATCCGGAACAATGGTTGTAAATGCATTTACATATCCTTGAATAATAGGTACGCACCAATTTTTGAATATGTTGGACTGTTTTCTGTACTAAAGTTTGCCTTATTTTGTTGGGCCATACTTCTGGATCATGTACTAATTCTAAATATCAATTTTGATCAGATTTTGATTCCAAATAAACTGTTTATAGTATTCCTCCTGTTTTTACTTATTCAGTAGCCTTTGTTATCCGGATTAATGCTTTTAATTTTGATTACTTTTTTAACTTACGATCTACCCTTGATCCTACTTATTCATTAGAAAAGGCTTATTCAGCTAGTACTTCTACGAGTAATAATGAAGACCTTATTAGAACAATTTTGATATATTATTCAGCTCCTCCTTTACTTATGAAGATAAGCCATCTATTTTCTATTACTAAACTAGTGGAATCCAATCGATAGATTTTATCTCATTAATTTATGAACCTTCCATCGTATGGATCGGCTGACGTTATGATACTATCACTAAAAATGGTATATCTTTAATTGCTTTGATTCCTTTATTTTATAAATTTATTAATACCTAGTATAGCGTAGAATTGTTGTCCTTTTAGTTGTTCTTCTGTTTTTGATAATCTTGGATTTGAAATGATTTCTTCCTGAAATGTGAATAAATTGTTACGATTTTGAAGTTAAAATGAATTTTGAGACATCGATCGATCTTGTCCATATCCAGTTTTCGAATGTTGAGGCAGTTTTCTCCTATTTCTAAAAAGTAACTCATTTTTGTTTGTTATTATTATAATTTTTGTTATGTTATGTAATGTAATGTTATGTATTCTTAGTACGATATGGTTTATTTATTAATTCTATCAGATTTATATAAGATAAGATAAGAATTCATAAATTAAAATAGCAAATATCAAACATTATATATTGAATCTTAATTAAGGCGAAGATAAACAAAGCCGCACATTACCTATAAACATACAAAACAAAATACAAAACATATGCAAACACTTAGAGATAAATTATTTCCTTTTATTAAACGGACAACAAGAAGGTTTTTTCTTGGGGACGAGCCCCAAAAAGATTGGAAAATATGGAAAAAATAAATGATTGCTATAGGCTTTACCATATCTTCATTCTACATGTTCACCAGCTATGGGGTTTAAGTCTCTAGCTCAGATGGAGATTCGATGGACCCGAATATTAGATCTGGAGATATCCTCATAATCGACAAATTTTTATTTAGATATTTTGCAAATAGCTAAACTTAAGAAAATAATAAGTTGAATCTAAAAAAAGGTGACATTATTGTAGCAACTCAGCCCACAAATCCAAAAGTAAAGATTTGCAAAAGAATAGTTTAAGTCGGTGGAGGGAAGGTCCACAACATTGACATTCCGAAAAGGTTTTATTGGGTATAGGGAGATAACAAGTCAAGATCCTATGACTCTCGTCATCATGGAGCCTTAGCTTAAAACTTAATATAAGGAAAGGTGTTGACATGGATTCCAATCGATATGTTTTCTGTCTAATGGTGGACAAAGCAAATTCCAGAAAATAGCAATAACAATAACAATAACAATAACAATAACAATAACAAATAAACCCACTAATAAGCTAAAAAATGAATAAGCAATTCATGCATGCATGCTGTAGCTAGCAAGGTTATCTATCATAGACTTGGTTTGTTAGATACTTGTTTAATGTTCTAACTTTATTAGTTTTAACTTTCCTTTAACTATAACTATAACTATAGCTATAGCTATAACTTTAACTTTAGCACTCTATATTATTTTACTTTTCATAATCTTATAAACATTATTATTTAACATTTAACATTTAGCATATAAAATAATCCTCACGCTTTATGCTAGAATAATCATTATTTTCAACCAGGACAGAATCCTTCCAACCGAGGGTGCTACCCCTGCCGATCATAAGCGACGATCTTGATACCTTCACCATCAAGAATATTCCAATCACATAAACTGCAAAGACATTGGGCAGGATTATTAAAATGCAGAATACTTTTCCAATGGGGGCAGTTCCAAGGATATTTTTGTTTACGTTGTTTGGCTTACTTTTCTCGTATTTTGCGTTGATTTGTTTTGTGGTTTCACTGTTCAACCTGGTAGTATTTTTAATATTTGTTGTTCTGCTTTTGAACTATCTGAAATGGTCAATCCAATAGATAAAAAAGCACCGTAAAGCAACTTAACTAAAGTAAATAACACAATTCCTAAAGACATAGAACTAGCGGTACTACTCAAAGAAGTTAATCCGATGGCAAATCGACTAAAACTAGATAATAATTCACAATCTGCGATTGGTCTATTGATATTAAAGGGAGGGAAGCCAGCATAAGTTAAGTAAGAGTAAATTAACATAAAAACTTATAAAAGTGAATATGAATATGAATATGAATATTTGATGAAAAATGCGGAATGCTCTAATTAATGATAATCATATTAAAATTATAATAAAATTTTATGGAAATAGAACAATTTAATATCAATCAATTATGCAAGATACAGTTTTTCAACTGTTGTCGTAGTCAAAGTTATAATTATGGTAAAGTGAAGACTTATTATAGAACAAGACACTAAACTTTTGATTGATTGATCCCTAATTAATATCCATAAATGAATTAATTAATGAATTAATAAATGAGTGAATAAATGAATGAATGAATGAATTAATTAATTAATGAATGAGCTTTTAATAATAATTTAATCTTATATTTAGTTAGCTAGGGTTTTGCTAAATAAAGCTTATAGCTGAAATCATGAGCATGCAGTGATTATTGCTAGCTATCTGTTTGCTTCATCTTCATCTTTTTATTTTGCCTTGGCTTTGATTCACTCTGCTTTGAAGTAGACTTTTGCGCAGTCTTTTCTTTAGTTATTCTTTCTAGTTTTAGCTTGGATTGAAGGGAAATGCCTCAATTTATCTTTATTGGCTTTAGAATATGTTTGCTTGATTCTAACGGAAACAATTATTGCGAATTGCATCATTAGAGTTTTGTATACTGATCCCTGTCATGGGGAACAAGTGTTAAACAACTGGTTTTATCTGTTTCATCAACTTGTTGATTTCTTCCTACTTCTATTCTTATTTCGTTTGTTTTGTCAGTTTGTTATAGGCCTCATCCTTGACATACTTAAATTTTCGTTACTCAGATTATTTATAGCCATTTTCCTATAATGCCAAGTTCATCCTATAGAAAATGATGTACCTAATGAGCGCGACAATACACTAGATGAGCAGTAGACCTATAATGACGAAAAATGATAAAGATTTGAGGAGCTAGGATAAATCTGAATTATTTGCTATTGCGAAATACAAGTTTATAGAAAAGAAGTAGCAACAAATGGAATTGGATAGAATTGCTCCAAGGTTATCTATTTTGGACTCATAGGGTCTAACAATCAGTAAATACAAGAAAAAAACTCCATTTATGGCTGATAGGGCGTAGAGAACAGGCAAAGTTGGCGAAGCGAAAGCCAAAACACAACCAATAGCTAAATAGTGTAGCTCGAAGTATATACAGTAACTGGCGTTATAATTGAATTTTTGGCAGTCATGTGCAAAAATGTGTCTTTTGAGGAAGTTCTTCTTGTTATTGTAAAATATCTGAGGAATTGAAGTGTAGAACAAACCAAAAAGGAATAAAAGGACAAACCAAAAGGAAAGTTTTTAACTTAATATGTCAAAAACATTTGAACTTTCATAGTTATTTGTTTGAGTCATTGCTTTTGAAGTCACTGCAAATATTAGAGGAATCGTCGAAAGGCAGAAAAATACAAAAAATCCTTTCCATATGACAGTTTCATACTTCTCTATTAGAACTCTAAACTATCCAAATTTTGTCCATTCTCTTAAAGTTTTTTTGTTCTTGAATCGATTAGTTTATCCAAGTTGAGCTTTGAACATTGAGACTATTAAAAGGATTGTTGAAATGACAAACAAAAGACCGAGAAAATTGTAATTTTACAAGAACCCTCCAGTCATGCCGATACGATACAAAGAGTTTGACTTAGATTCTGACTCATGAGGAGTAAATACTGAGAAGGATACTGGCTTGAAAGCAGCGTATAACGAGTCTGACACAGAGCTTGTTTTATAGAAGGACTGAGAGTAAAAAATGACTTGAAACGGGATAATTAACTCCAAGCCAATCATCTTATGCTTATAAAAAGACAGAATAACTGCAACGCATACTAAGATCGACAATGAGTAGTTGAAAGTTGATATATTTTTATACATTTTCCAGTTATTCGAAAAAATAAGAGCGGAGTTGTCTCCTTTTAATATCGATGACATTTCAATATTTTGACTAGCGAATTTTGATGAATCAAAATTTGTCCACATTTTCAATTCTTCTCCTTCAATGGTTTGCGAGTATGGAATATAAATTTAAGCAATGCCATTCTGATATGTTATTTGGATATTGCTAATGTTTATGGTCTGATTTCCTATTGATAAATGTAAAAACTTTTTGATTTATAAAGCTGAAAAGGATAAAGGAGCAGGATTGACATTCAATATAATTTTCAAGCTATTTTCCCCATCAACTTTAGTTTATGATAAAACTTAAAATTTGATTTACGGCAAATAGACACAACTTGATGTGAGAATATTTGCTTTAATTATAGATTTACAGTTAAAATCCTTTTAAATTACACAACTCGAGCTGCATCCATCCCCATTCACATAGTTTCCATCATCACATTGCTAACCACTTACTATTATCCCATCTCCACATACTTAAATGCATTAGCCATGTGATGATCGATAGCCGGATTGGCAAACGCATAGCTTTGTTATTGGGTCAAACTTGAAATGAGTTGAGATATTGCATTGCAAGCAGATTGACATGCCGTTTCTGTATAAAGCAGAATTGCAACCAAGAATGTAGATTTGTTGACATGCAGAAGAGGTTTTATTTGGAAAATAGTTAGGCTGACAGTATGAAAAACAACCATCCAAAGTTGGATATAGATAATTTGGCGATGCACATTTCGTACAAACATTCGCTTCTGTACAAGATTAGCAATTTAGTAAACAGTATTCGCATGAACCCGTTGAAGAGTTTCCATAAAGACCAGTTGGGCAAACTGACAGACAATTAAAATTGTACAAGTAGGTGCTATTGATGCAAGATGTGCAGTTGGTACTTAAGTTTGTGCAAGTTTAGCAGGGTTATAAACATTCATCACAGGTGTTTGTAGTTGGATTCGAAAATGTTGTGTTTGGGCAAGTTAGCAAGCATAAGCCTTGATAAAGAAAAGAACCATCTTGACACTAATAACACTCAAGTAAAGAAGTACAGTTTAGACAGTTTGTATCGCAAGTTTCACATAGTAAAGTTGAATTATTTCCATAGTAGCCTAGTGGACAAACATAATAGCAGGAGTTATTGAAGAAAAAAGTATCTACAACACAAGATGTGCAATTTTAGGCTGATTATTCGCAATTTACACATGTTCCGGTGCAATTTAAGCATTAATTGACCGTTGTATCTCCATAAGTAGTATTTGGACACATAAGCACACAAGCACTATTATAAAGAAATGAGCCACTTGCACACTAATAACATTGCACTAAAGAACTACAGTTCAAACAATTACTGCTACAGCTTAAACAAGTACCCGTATTTGGATCCTAAAAGTAGAAATCCGGACAGAAATAGTAGCAAACATTGTTCAAAAAGAAGGTGCCGTTTACACAACTTGTACAGCTGGTTGAAGTCAGATCGCAATTTAAGCAAGGGTCAGAGCAATATAAACATCTGCCAGAAGCAATGTTTATATATGTTGTTGGAGGGCAAGTACTTTAGCAACTATCATTAAAAAAGTAAGTTAATGCAGGACAGGTTCCACATTCGCTAGATGATACATTTAAGAAAGTGCCTCCCGGGCAAACATCATAGCAAAAATCATCTACAAGACAATAGTAAGGGTATGTTGGGTTATCACAAGTATGCATGAGAGTAGAAACCTCAAAAACATTAAACTTAAGTTCCAAGTAACTATAAGATGATACTAGCTAAATAGTCGTCGTACCAATTCTATTCAAAGTGAACCAAAGCTGATTTGCAGCTCGAAAAGATTGAAACCCCAATAGAGTGTTATTGCTATACATTAAACAGACACTTGTATCGGTAAAAATATTCATTGTTCCTGCAGATGTTGCAGGATTGTATGGACCAGGACCTACTGTTGGACCTAAAGCCAAAACAATGGAGTTGGAATAAAGTGTGGCCTTATTATAAAATAAGACATTAAAATCGATACCAGAAAGGAACGTTGTCTGATACCAAACATAAATATTCATTAGGTAAGACGTACTATTAACATTTATGACTGTAAGATCTATGTTTCCTCCATAAGCTGTCATTTCACATCTATATTGAGCTAAAAATATCATTGTTGTTGTCGGACTGGTATTCGAGCCACCTAAATATCCATGAGAAAATGTTAAATTTCTAGAAAAACCGTTGCTTGTGCCACCACCAACATAATAACTGTTTGCTTGGATATATAAACAGTTAAATAATGATGGTTAAATTACGATAAAATTCATTTGAAGCTGATAAAGCCTGTTACCTGGATTTGAACCTACTTTTATAGTCATTGAAGAGCTCGTAGTCGAATCATCCAAAACTGCTATTTGAGATTTTGTTCCAACAGCGCTAAAGCTAAATTTTAAGTTTTGTATAGTTGCAGCTCTGGCATATCCTACGCCATGACTATTTGCAAAAGCAATCGTATAATATCTTTGTACATATGAACCTGAATTAAATGCTGAAATATCCGAAGCGATGTTATATGATCCTACATTAGTCTCATTGTATACCTATTTATATTAGGGAACTTCCTGGTGATATTACGGATGCTATTTTTGCAGCAGATGTCAAGGGAGCACAAAGGAGTATGCATATTAT
This sequence comes from Desulfosporosinus sp., assembly GCA_020719775.1. Lineage (GTDB taxonomy): Bacteria > Campylobacterota > Campylobacteria > Campylobacterales > Arcobacteraceae > CAIJNA01. Next base: position 17,474 of record DYPS01000040.1, read on the forward strand.
TATTATTATTGTTGTTATTGTCGTTTAAAATGTAGATGTATAGGGAAGTTTTGTTGTGACGACTGGCATTATTATGATTATGCTAAAAGCTTAAAGTAAGGCTAATCTTTTTATTATAATAGGAGAGAGTGAAAACAATATGAAAATATAGGAATAATTGTAGTCAGAGAGGCTTTAAAATCAATATAAATTATCTTTAATGCGATGTTTTGGCTGCATGTACTTTTTTGTGTAAACCAAGGAAAGATCTAGCATTGATTTAGGTCTACAAAAAAATTGAAAGTCTATTATTTTACAAAAAAAAAAAAAATTCTTTCTTTTTTAGTACAAAACATTTCACTTGAACTCCTAATATCGATTTCGCTTTAAAATATACAAACTACCTCTTTTGGGAATTTTTACAGAAAAACCCAACATAAGTTGAGTTTATAATAATATTCATAACTAAATTAAAAACGTAGCAAATTATAATAATTGCAAATATTATGAGCTGTACTAATTATCATTTCAATTTCAATTTCAATTTCAATTATAATTATATGTAAGCAAGCAAGCAAGCAATAATCTAGATGCCTTTAATTTTATAAATTTTAAGAAAAAGCAACAACATATATATCTTCATTACTTTTATATAATTCAATGCTATTATTATTGGTATTGCTCTTATACATGGTGGTCATTCATTCGTTCTCTGCTTGACTTTTTAATAGGCTTTTTCTTAATCTTTTCTTTACTTACTCTTTACTGTATATATTCAAGCTTTTTTATGCGTAATTTGATTATTATTTCTGACTCTGGTTTTGTGTTTGTGAGGAGTTTATTGCGTATATTGTTTATTAATTTTGTTAGAATATGTTTTTTGATTACTTTTAATGGATTTCCATCATTGGAAATGTATGAGAATGTTAATGGATTCCCATCAATGGAAATGTATGAGAATGTTGGGGCTACATTTCTTTCATTAGCTTTAGGATTTAGGCTTATTAGGCTTAGTTTGTCAGCTTTTTGAAGGCTTAGTCTCTGATGTACTTAAAGTTTCCATTAACGTTTTGTCGATAGTTTTTATCATTTTAAGTTGTGTCGAGTTTATAAAAAATGAAAAATCGAATAAATGAAATTAGAACTTCAACGATGAGTAGGGCAACTATAATGAAATTTGACACTCTAAATAGAAGATAAGAAAATGTTGAATTTTGAATATCCACGATTAAGTTTATCGTAAAATAGTACAAAACGATAAAACAAGATAAAATAGCTCCAACATTATCTATAATGGAGTCATATGGCTTTTTTAATATCAAATATAGAAAAAAGGCTCCGTTTACGATAGATAAAATATATAAAACAGTAGACGTTGGCTAAGCAAATGCCAGTATGCATCCAACTATTAGATAATGAAGTTAAAAATATGTGCAGTATTTGGCATCATACTTGAAATTTTTAGCTTTCCTGCTTTATGATGTGTTTTTTCAGAAATTTTTTGTGATTGTTGTAGAATATTCGTGGAATTGAAGTATAGAATAACCCAAAAAGGAATAGAAGGATGAACCAAAATGTAAATTTTTAGCTTATTAATTCAAAAACTGTCAATTATTAGAACCTATTAGTATTTGTCATGGCTTTTGAAGGTATTGCGAAAATTAAAGGAATAGTGGAGAGACAGAAGAAGACAAAAAAGCCCTTCCAAAGAACTGTTTCGTATCTTTCGATTAAAAATCTAAACTAAGCGAATTGTACCCAATCTCTGATGCCTTTTTTAACTCTAAATCTGTTAGTTTAACCAACTTGTACTCTAAACATGGAGACTACTAAAAGTATAGTTGAAATTATGAGAAAAACTCCGAGGAAATTATAATTTTACAGAAGAGTTCCAGTCATTCCGACTTTATACAATGAGTTAGATTTTGAACTCATTTAATTTGGAGTTAATATAGAAAAAGATACTGGTTTGAAAGCTGTAAAAAGAATGCTTAATGGAGTTTTTGTACCATAAAAAGATTGAGAATAGAAGACAACTTGAAATGGAAGAAGCAGCTCAAGCCCAATCATTTTGTGTTTATAAAATGATAAAATTCCTATAATACAGACCAAAATTGCCAGATAAAAGTTGAAAGTAGATAGATTTGTATAAGCTTACCAGTCATCAGAATATAGTAGAGCAATATTGTCACCAGATAGATAAGAAAATTTTTTAATGTTCGAACTCGCATATTTAGTAGAGTCAAAATTAGTCCATAAATTGAGCTATTAGCCTTCAATATCTTGACTGTAAGGAACGTATATTTAAACAATTCCATCTTTATAACTCACTTTGATGTTGGTCATGTTGATAGTCTGATTGCCAATCTGCACATTCATGAACTTTCTAATATCCTTAGCATTCAGAGAGTCAAAGGTTGGACTAATTTTAAGGGTCATTTTCATAGTATTTTGTCCGTCAACTTTTATTTCAGATAAGATTTAAAGATTCATTTATGGCAAAAATTTGCACAAAGACTTAAGAGCAGGTCCTTTCTGGATTGATTGACAGCTAAAGTCACTTTAAATCTGACATTCAAAGCTACAACCATCGCCATTTATCATGTTTCCATCATCACAGTCCTAATTTGTAATAATTCCGTTACTGCACCTAGCTAAACATTCGCCATATTTTAATTTATATCCTGATTTGCAGACGCAAGATAAGGTGATTGGATCAAATTTAAAATTGCTTGTGAAATTACACTGCAAGCACTTTGAAACATGATTAAGGTACAAAACCGAAATACATCCTTGAATTACGATTAGTTCACATTTTCCTGTAGTAGCATTCGGAAAATAGTTGTTTGGACAATCAATAATGCAGGCATCTAAGGTGGGTGATACAAAAAATGGACTTAAGCATTACTCACATAGTATTTCAGAACTGCAATTTTTACAATTAGTGAAGCAATCTTGGCATAACTTTGTTGAAGTGTTGCCATAGTACCACAAAGGGCAAATATCAAAACAGTTGAAGTTTAAATAAAAGGTGTTATTAACACAAGATGTGCAATTAAATGACAACTAGTCACAATTTAAGCAATAACCAGAGCAATTTGAACACTAGTTGATATCGGAATTCTCATATGTAGTATTGGGACATGAATCTCCACACGAGTTATCGTATAAATATGTGTCATTTTTGCAAGAAAGTTCACATCTGAACATCCGATTTCACAAATTTAAAAAATATTGAATCTAAAGTATGCAAAAGTTGCAAAATCATTCACTTGAATATCAATTCCACTAATCACACTGTACACCAAAAATGAAAGTTTATCATAAGTGGTAAACTCAGAAAGTCCAACAAAAAAATTTGATCCGCTACAAATTGGATCATCATTCATCAGATTCGCTGCATATGGTGTGCTAATAAACTGATGAAAAGGCTTACCATAAGTCAACTTAAAAAACATCTTCTAAAGTTAAGATGGATTAAAAAATATCAAATAAATTTGAAATGTCCTCATAAAAACATCAGCATCAAACCTAATCGTAAAGTAAATCGAATTAGTATATATTAAATTCAATGTTACTGGGGAAATTCCGATATATCTTGCACTATCATTTGCTTGCATTTTTATGTTGACAATATTTATGTACGCCTGAGTTTATGAGGTAACAGATGCAAAAGTATGTGTAAGATTAAAATCTTTAAAACTATTTTGCAGATAAGGTCCTTGTGGAATAGAAGTTCCTGTATACTAGCAGTATAAGACACTACTTATAGATTGATCTACAATTATAAAGGAAATTTAAAGCTTGAACAAAGTATTTGCTCGATTAAAAAAGGCAGATACAACCAGGTTTGTTGGATTTGCAGTACCTGTTATGGACATTACACATTGATATAATTATGAGAATTGAAAACTTAGTTTCTTGTAGCCAAGAGAATGGCTATAACTTGTGTAATTATTGCTGAAATTTATTTGGTAATTATTTCCATGGCCAAGTCCGTTCGTAGTTCCTTGGTAAATAGAGATTTCAGAAGCATCGAGGGTTAGCTACCTTTAATATATTTATAGATTACCAACCTAGAAGAGGCTGCTTGGATTTAGTGTAGCAGTTGGAGATACTGAAGGTCCGATAATTGTTGAGGACACTGGCTAGAAATCAAGAAGCAGTTGAGCAATAAAAAAGATGACTAAAATAAATGGGTCCATTCTTATTATATGTTAAATGTTAAATGTTATATGTTAAATGTAAAATGTTAAATGTTATCTTATCTATATTAAATGAATTAAGCAGCTCATTTATATTAATATTAATTGGAAAGGAACAAAATTAAATGCATAAGTAGCTTAGCTTAACTTAGCTTAATATTATTTTAAATAAATATAAAAAATAAGAATTTAAGCAAATTAGTTAAATTATACAAAGCAATAATATTAAAATCATGCGCCATTTTTGATTGCATTACTTTAAATCAATGTATTGAAGAAGAGTTTAAATTAAATTAAATTATATTTTCGTGGACTTATTTATTATTATTATTATTTTTATTATTTTTATTAATTTCATGCGTTAAGCCTTTGTTTTTACAGGCTTTTCCTTAGCCGTTTCATTACTGCTTCCTTACTATCTGGGTTCGGATATGAACTGACTTATTATTTATTTATTAAAAATATGCTTTTATTATGCTATGTTATTTAGTTATAGTCTTTATACTTTTAAGTGAAAGGAAAAGCATTGTATTCATTAGGTTTGATAAGATTCATCAAGATATTATTGTTATTTGCATGCTAACTTTAGCTTTTTTCCTTTGTTAGTCTGTTAAATGCTTAATCTCTTTGGTATTTGAAGTTTTTATCCTTTTTTTATGTTCTGCCATTTTAAGTTTATTCTTTATCAAGCTTATAAAATAGGATAAATCTTATGACTGCTATAATGCATTCTATCACTAATAAAGCTATTAGTATGAAACCTGTGCCATTTACCAAAAAGAAAGACTTTGACTATGCTGATTGATTTATGTTGCTTATCAAATTCACTGTTAAATAGAAAAAAGTGATTGAATTTGATAGAATTGCACCAAGATTGTCTAATTTAGATTCGTAAGGTCTTTTAACTAACAAATATAATAAAAATGCTCCATTAAGTGCAGATAGAGTGTATAAAACTGGCATTGTTGGCTAAGTAAAGGCAAAAATGCACCCTATTATTAAATAGTGGAGTTAGAAGTAAACGCAATATTTGGCGTCATACTTAAATTTTTGACACTCTTGCTTGACTATGTGCTTTTTCAGGAAGTTTTTTTAGTTGTTGTAGAAAATTCTTGGAATTGACGTGTAAAATAAACCAAACATAAACAAAATAATAAACAAAAATGAAAGTTTTGAACTGATTATATCAAATGCCGTCTATGGTGAAGAGCTATTGGCTTGAGTCATTGCTATAGCTGGAATAGCGAATATAAGAGGGATCGTCGAGAGACAAAAAAACACAAAGAAGGCTTTCCAAACAATTGCTTCATACTTTTATATGAGCACTCTGAATTAAGCGAATTTTACCCAATCCCTCAAACTTTTTTATTTTTGAACCGATTAGTTTACCCCAATTGTGCCTTGAACATTGAAATTAGCAAAAATACTGCTGAAACTATGAGCATTACTCCTAATGCGTTATAGTTCTATAGAAATCCTCCTGTCATTCCAATTTTATAAAGAGAATTGTTTCTAGAGTCATTCTAGTTTGGAGTCAAAATTGAGAAAGATACAGGCTTAAATGCAGTGTAAAGTGAGTCTGAAATAGCCTTATTATTGTAAAAGGATTGAGAATAAAAAATGACTTGAAAGGGTAGAATCAGCTCTAATCCAATCATTTTATGCTTGGAGAAGGAAAGAACTGCGATAATACAGACAAGTATTGCTAAGGAAAAGTTGAAAGTTGCCAAATTTTAGTAAAGTGCCCAATCAGCTGAGTATAGTAGTGCAATGTTATCCCCTTTTAGCAATGATGAAATTCTTAAATTTCTGCTCGAGTATCTGCTAAAATCAAAATTAGTCCATAAGTTGAGTTACTGACCTTAAATATCTTGAGTATATAGAATGAAAAGTTGAGCGATTCCGTTTTAATAAATTATTTTGATTTTACTCATATTCAAAGTTTGGTTCATTAGTTGAATATTCAGAAAACTTCTGATATTTTAGGCTGTCAAAGCATTGGGGACTGGATTTATATTCAAAACAAGTTTCATTGTATTTTCACCATTGATCTTCGTTTAGGACAATATTTAAAAATTAATATCGGGTAAATACTTGCATTGAGAAGTCAAAAAATTGCTTTTGGATATTGGACTGCATGCAAAACTACTTTAGATTGTGCAGGTAGATGAGCATCCGTCTCCATTAATTAAATTACCGTCATCACATAGCTAAGTATTGAGGACTCCATCTCCACAAACCAAAATGCACTGACCATTCTTTAGTGTATACCCTAATTTGCAAATGCAACTTCTTGTCAATGGATTAAATTTGAAAAATTGAGCTATTTTGCACTGTAAGCACACAGACTGATTATTTATGTATAAGGCTTGAGAACATCTTTGAATAATGATAAGTTAGCATTTACCAGTTACTTTATTGGGATAGTAATTCGGATTGCAGTTTTGAGTGCATTGGTCGAATAAGTTTGATAAAAAGTATCCAGTTGAGCATGTGTCACAAGAAGTTGACTAATTGCAAATTTTGCAGTGAGAAAAGCAAGCTTAACAGTATCCTGTACCTGTAGAATCATTTCCGTAATACTGATTTGGACAAATGCTGTAACAATTAAAATTTAGGTAAAAGGTGTTGTTGATGCATGTAGTGCAGTTTGTTGATAAAGTATCACAATTTTAGCAGTTTCCAGTGCAGCTCATGCACTAATTATTGCCGGAATCTCCATAAGTTGTATTCGGGCATGAGTCTATACAAGTATAATCAAGCAGATAAGTTCCACTAACACATGAAGTACAATTCGTAGCGTTCTGACTGCACTAAGAGCAATTCAACTAACAATTTTAGCACGAAAATGTTAGCCATTATCCATATTTCCCAAAAGGGCATTCATCATAGCAAAGATTATCTCCAGAATTAAAGAATGGGTACAGAATGTTGGTATTGCAGTACCATTAGCATGTCAGGAGAAAACTTCCTCTATAATAATAGTATGAATTTCCACTTAAATAAATATCAGTAACAGAAAAATCAAGTGATAAATCAATCGAAAATTGCGATGAAAACGACTCCAATCCCATGAAGGCATTACTTGCTGATATATTACAGGGCGCTGTGCTTGTGTAGACAGACAGAAGTGTATTTGATGTTATTATAATCCCATTATCATTTAATATGACTATATCATAGACTCTTATTTATTTTTTTTCAAGCATTGTTGGATTGAAAAAAACTATGTAATAACCAACATAAAAGTTTGGGGCGTAAAGCGTATCACAAAGGGTCATAAATTTAAAGCTATAGTTAATAGCGTTCATACTCAAAAAAGTAAGTTGAATTCCAGCCAAAATCGAACTATTATAGGACTTAAAATTATAGTAATTGGAGTATATCAAGGCTTTTGCTTGAGTGTAGTTTGCCTTACCGGGAAAGGGATTTGGATTTGAAGTTGATGATGTCCATCCTGCCGACACCCACCCTGCCATCATATTAAATGAATTCTTATAAATAAATAAAGAGGTGCTCAATGAAACATCAGCGATTATATATTGAAACTCCAATAAAAACAAATTAGCACCAAATGTTGACGAAACAGTCAAAGTTATACCTGTCGAAATTGGACTTGATTATGAAATGCCAATAACAGATCCTTGAGCGTTAGAGTAAGTCCATTTGATTTTCTTGAAGGAGATTCCGTACGTATAGCCACTTGCCCTTGAATTAACAAATACGATGTTATAATTATGGTTTGCATAAGATGTTGATTGGGGTTGATAAACTGTTGGAATCTAAACAGCCGTGCTGACACTTCCTGTAATAAGCTAAATTGTTACCAATCTATAGAAGTGAGGTACCTGGGGCGATAGAGACTTGAGGAGCATTACAAATGGTTATGAAGTAAACACTTAAAATAATGATTTTCCTATAGTAAAGAGTAGTTGATTTAGACTCATGAAAAACGAACTAGAGTTTTATGCAATATTTTACTCACCGATTATTGATAGATAAAGTTTACATAACATAACATAACATAACATAACATAACATAACATAACATAACATAACA